>NZ_JBNPJV010000051.1:0-148701 GCF_050312585.1 Pseudomonas sp. R19M | reverse complement strand
GGTTAATCGGATACCCATATGTTGGTTGATACACCGCTATCGGGAGCAAGCCCCCTCCCACACTCCCCTCCGGTTTAAGGCTTATTTACCGGATTTGATCTTGGTCCAGCTGCGTGTCATTTCACGCTGGGTCGCAGCCGGCAAGTCAGCAATGGCGTAGAGCTTGGCCTGCACATCAGCTGGTGGATAGATGCCTGGGTCGCTGGTGATTTCCTTGTCGACCAGTGCGGTGGCCTTCTCGTTACCGTTCGGGAAACGCACGCTGTCGGTGATCGCAGCCATGACCTCCGGCTTGAGCAGGTAGTTCATGAACTTGTAGGCGGCGTCGACGTTTTCGGCATCTTTAGGGATAGCGACCATGTCATAGAAGCTGCCTGCACCTTCTTTCGGAATATCGTAGGCCACCTTGACCTTGCCGCCGGCTTCGGCCGCACGGGACTTGGCCTGCTGGATATCACCCGAGTAGCCCACGGCGACACAGATGTTGCCGTTGGCCAGGTCCGAGATGTACTTGGACGAGTGGAAGTAGCTGATCGACGGACGGATTTTCAGGAACAGGTCTTCGGCTTTCTTCAGGTCTTCTTTTTTCTGGGTGTCGGTTGGCAGGCCCAGGTAGTGCAGAGCCACCGGCAGCATTTCGGTCGGCGAGTCGAGGAAGCTCACGCCGCAGCTCTTGAGCTTGGCAATGTTTTCAGGCTTGAGCAGCACGTCCCACGAATCGATCTTGTCCACGCCCAGCGCGGCCTTGACCTTCTCCGGGTTGTAGCCGATGCCGATCGAGCCCCACATGTAAGGGAAGGCATGCTTGTTGTCCGGGTCGCTGACCGACACGGCTTTAAGCAGGGATTTGTTCAGGTTGTCGTAGTTGGACAGCTTGGACTTGTCCAGCTCCTGGTAGACACCGGCCTTGATCTGCTTGGCGAGGAAGTTGTTCGACGGAACGACGATGTCGTAGCCGGACTTGCCTGCCAGCAACTTGGCTTCCAGGGTTTCGTTACTGTCGAAAACGTCGTACACCACTTTGATGCCCGACTCTTTTTCAAAGTTGGCGATGGTGTCCGGTGCAATGTAGTCAGACCAGTTGTAGACGTGCAGCACTTTATCGTCTGCCTGGGCCGCACCCGCCATTGCGCCCATCAGGGACAAGGCGAGGAGAGTCTTGCCAGCGTTCTTCAAACCTAATGCCTTCATTATGGTGATGCTCCAATTTTTCTTTTTTGGGCCACGTTCTTTTATGTTCGGCGGCCCTTCCGGAGGGCAACAAAACAGGGGGACAGTCTGGCAAGTTCAGGGGCCGGCTTTCAACCAAGGCCCCTACATTTATAACTGCTCAGTGAACCGCGTACTGAGCCTAGCACTTAGCCCTGCAATGCCGCCAAAGTCAGGTCCAGGCACGTCCGCGCCTTGGTCACCAGTTCGTCGATTTCGGCCTTGCTGATCACCAGCGACGGCGAAATGATCATGGTGTCACCCACGGCGCGCATGATCAGCCCGTTGTTGAAGCAGAAGTTGCGGCAAATCATGCCCACGCCTTTGCCTTCATAGCGCTTGCGGGCGGCCTTGTCCTGGACCAGCTCGATCGCACCCAGCATGCCTGCACCGCGAACTTCACCCACCAACGGGTGGTCAGCCAGTTCCCTCAGACGTTTCTGCAAATACGGTGCCGTTTCTTCGTGCACGCGATCCACGATTTTTTCATCGCGCAGGATGCGGATGTTTTCCAGGGCCACCGCCGCTGCCACCGGGTGGCCGGAATAGGTGAAACCGTGGTTGAAATCCCCCCCTTCGTTCAACACGGCAACCACATCGTCGTGCACGATCAGGCCGCCCATGGGCACGTAGCCCGAGGTCAGGCCCTTGGCGATGGTCATCATGTGCGGCTTGAGGTCATAGAAGTCGCTGCCGAACCACTCACCGGTACGGCCGAAGCCGCAGATCACTTCGTCGGCGACAAACAGGATGTCGTACTTGGCCAGGATTTCCTTGATGCGCGGCCAGTAGGTATCCGGCGGCACGATCACACCACCAGCGCCCTGGATCGGCTCGGCAATAAAGGCACCGACGTTGTCCACGCCCAGTTCCAGAATCTTCTCTTCCAACTGGTTGGCGGCCCAGATCCCGAACTCCTCGGGACTCATGTCGCCGCCTTCGCCGAACCAGTAAGGTTGGGCGATGTGGGTGATGCCCGGGATCGGCAAGTCACCCTGTTCATGCATATACGTCATGCCGCCCAGGCTCGCGCCGGCCACGGTGGAACCGTGGTAGCCATTCTTGCGGCTGATGATGACTTTTTTGTTCGGTTGGCCCTTGATCGCCCAGTAGTGGCGGACCATGCGCAACATGGTGTCGTTGCCTTCGGAGCCGGAACCGGTGAAGAACACATGGTTCATGCCGGCCGGTGCAATGTCGGCAATCACCTTGGCCAGTTCCAGCACCGGCGGGTGAGCCGTCTGGAAGAACAGGTTGTAGTAGGGCAGCTCTTTCATCTGCTTGGCGGCGGCGTCGGCCAGCTCATCACGACCGTAACCGACCGCCACGCACCACAGGCCGGCCATGCCGTCGAGGATCTTGTTGCCTTCGCTGTCCCACAGGTAAACACCGTGGGCTTTGGTGATGATCCGTGGGCCCTTCTCTTTCAATTGCTTGAAATCGCTGAACGGCGCCAAGTGATGATCGCTGCTCAAGGCTTGCCATTCACGGGTTTGCGGGTTGTTGCTGGACATACCAATCTCCTAGACTTTTCAGTGAAGGGCGCGCTGTTCCCACAGCGCGCCCGGCGCGTCAGACGGCGAAGAGCAGGAATTCCCGCTCCCATGAACTGATCACGCGCTTGAAGTTTTCATGCTCGGCCCGCTTGACCGCGACGTAGCCTGTGATGAATTTACGACCCAGGTATTTCTCGATGGTCTTGCTGTTTTCCATGCGTTCCAAGGCATCTTCGATGGTCAACGGCAGGCGCAGATTGCGTCGCTCGTAACCACGGCCCACCACTGGCGCGCTCGGGTTATGGCCTTCGACCATGCCGATGAAGCCACACAGCAAACTGGCGGCAATGGCCAGGTACGGGTTGGCGTCGGCGCCCGGCAGGCGGTTTTCCACGCGGCGGTTCTGCGGGCCGGCATCCGGCACGCGCAAACCGACGGTGCGGTTTTCTTCGCCCCATTCCACATTGACCGGCGCCGAGGTGTCGGGCAGGAAACGGCGGAACGAGTTCACGTTGGGGGCAAACAGCGGCAGCAATTCAGGGATGAATTTCTGCAGGCCGCCAATGTGGTTGAGGAACAGCTGGCTCATGGTCCCGTCTTCATTGGAGAAGACGTTCTTGCCGGTGGCGATATCGATGATGCTCTGGTGCAAGTGCATCGCGCTGCCGGGCTCGCCGGTCATCGGCTTGGCCATGAAGGTGGCGGCCACGTCGTGCTTGAGCGCGGCTTCGCGCATGGTGCGCTTGAACACCAGGATCTGGTCGGCCAGGGACAGGGCATCGCCATGACGGAAGTTGATTTCCATCTGCGCAGTGCCGTCTTCGTGGATCAGGGTGTCGAGGTCCAGTTCCTGCAGTTCGCACCAGTCGTAGACGTCTTCGAACAGCGGGTCGAATTCGTTGGCCGCTTCTATAGAGAAGGACTGGCGACCGGTTTCCGGGCGACCGGAACGGCCAATCGGCGGTTGCAACGGGAAGTCCGGGTCTTCGCAGCGCTTGGTCAGGTAGAACTCCATCTCCGGCGCCACGATGGGCTGCCAGCCTTTATCGGCATAGAGCTTGAGGACTTTCTTGAGTACGTTGCGCGGCGACAGCTCGATCGGGTTGCCTTGCTTGTCGTAGGTGTCGTGGATCACCTGGGCGGTCGGCTCAATGGCCCAAGGCACCAGGAATACGGCGTTCTGGTCGGGGCGGCAGATCATGTCGATGTCGGCCGGGTCGAGCAATTCGTAATAGATGTCGTCTTCGACGTAGTCGCCGGTGACGGTCTGCAGCAGCACGCTCTCGGGCAGACGCATGCCTTTCTCGGCGATGAACTTGTTGGTCGGCGAGATCTTGCCCCGGGTGATGCCGGTGAGGTCGCCAATCATGCATTCGACTTCTGTGATCTTGTGGTCTTTCAACCAATCGGTGAGCTGGTCGAGGTTGTTACTCATAAATGCCTCTGGGCTGGGTTTCCTGACATCCATTAAAGGTCAGGCGTTGGTTGACGCAGCATCCGCGTCGCTTTTTCGTTCAGGGTAGGAGCTTACCCGTCATTTGCTGCTGCGTTGCATTCCTCAGGCCAAAGTTGTGCAGAATCATGATCGGCAGCGTGGACGGCAGCCGGTCAGTCACAGTTGAGAAGGCAAAAAGGAGGTCGGACAGGCCGTCAAGAATATTGGCCGGTACGCGGGCATTCACGCGGGGTGAACGGACTGCGGACAACGCCTGGCGCAAGCAGGCAAAGACGCCGAATGGCGGCAGGTGAAACATGAAACACCCCGGTATTATTGCTGTTATGGGTTTGAATCGAGCTTAGCCTTGTTCATTTTTTTACACAACACCCCCGTAAAAAATACAACACGGCCCGCTCAAGCCTGCGAGTCCCAAGCCCTTCAAACCCAAAAAACCGCCCCAAAAAGCCCCAAAAATGCCCTCGCGGCGCTTTTTTAGGGCGAAAAATGCCTCGCTTGACTTCGGCATGCCGTTCGGGTTGACTGAAACCAGAAAAGATCAATGATTGATATTTTTAACAACAAAGGTGTTGCATCATGTCGGTACCCCCGCGTGCCGTTCAGCTTAACGAAGCGAACGCGTTCCTTAAGGATCATCCTGAGGTTCTGTACGTAGACCTTCTAATTGCGGATATGAATGGTGTGGTGCGCGGCAAGCGCATCGAACGCACCAGCCTCCACAAGGTTTACGAGAAGGGCATCAACCTGCCTGCCTCTTTATTTGCCCTGGATATCAACGGCTCGACGGTGGAAAGCACCGGCCTGGGCCTGGACATCGGTGATGCTGACCGAATCTGTTATCCAATCCCCGATACCCTGTGCAATGAACCTTGGCAAAAGCGCCCAACCGCGCAACTGCTGATGACCATGCACGAACTTGAAGGTGAACCTTTCTTCGCCGATCCGCGCGAAGTGCTTCGCCAGGTTGTCAGCAAATTCGACGACCTCGGTCTGACGATCTGCGCCGCCTTCGAACTTGAGTTCTACCTGATCGACCAGGAGAACGTGAATGGCCGCCCACAACCGCCCCGCTCGCCGATCTCCGGCAAACGCCCGCATTCGACACAGGTCTACCTGATCGACGACCTCGACGAATACGTCGACTGCCTCCAGGACATTCTGGAAGGTGCCAAAGAGCAAGGCATCCCGGCCGACGCCATCGTCAAGGAAAGTGCCCCGGCGCAGTTCGAAGTGAACCTGCACCACGTGGCCGACCCGATCAAGGCTTGCGACTACGCCGTACTGCTCAAGCGCCTGATCAAGAACATCGCCTACGACCATGAGATGGACACCACCTTCATGGCCAAGCCTTACCCAGGCCAGGCAGGCAACGGTTTGCACGTACACATTTCGATCCTGGACAAGGACGGCAAGAACATCTTTGCCAGCGAGGATCCCGAGCAGAACGCCGCATTGCGTCACGCGATCGGCGGTGTGCTCGAGACCCTACCCGCCCAAATGGCGTTCCTGTGCCCCAACGTCAACTCCTACCGGCGTTTCGGCGCGCAGTTCTATGTGCCGAACTCGCCGTGCTGGGGCCTGGACAACCGCACCGTGGCGATTCGCGTACCGACCGGCTCGTCCGATGCCGTACGTATCGAACACCGTGTGGCCGGCGCCGACGCCAACCCCTACCTGCTGATGGCTTCGGTCCTGGCAGGCGTGCACCACGGCCTGACCAACAAGATCGAGCCTAACGCACCGGTGGAAGGCAACAGCTACGAGCAGAACGAGCAGAGCCTGCCGAACAACCTGCGCGATGCCCTGCGTGAGTTGGATGACAGCGAGGTGATGGCCAAGTACATCGATCCTAAATACATCGATATCTTCGTCGCCTGTAAGGAAAGTGAGCTGGAAGAGTTCGAACACTCCATCTCCGACCTTGAGTACAACTGGTACCTGCATACCGTATAAACGGTTGCTGCGCTGATAAAGAACGCTGCCGACTTTGGTCGGCGGCGTTTTTTTATGCGTTTCTGCTAGGACACTGGGTTGGCCTCATCGGGAGCAAGCCCCCTCCCACAGTTTGATTTGTGAATACATTCAAGTGTGGGAGGGGGCTTGCTCCCGATGGCGGCCTGGAAGACAACACAGATTCCTGCTCATACAATGCCCGCTGCCTTGTAGGAGACGTCCATGACTACCCGCCCCACCGCCCCTCGCAAACCCCGCGCCCGCAGCCAGGCCCGGATTGATGCGATCCTCGACGCCGCCCGCACCTTGCTGGCCGCCGAAGGCGTGGCGAGTCTGTCGATCTACAGCGTGGCCGAGCGGGCACAGATCCCGCCGTCGTCGGTGTATCACTTCTTCGCCAGCGTGCCGGCGCTGCTGGAAGCGCTGACCGCCGATGTGCACGCCGCTTTCCGGGCCGCCATCCAGGCACCCATCGAGCATGAGTCACTCAAGTACTGGCGTGATCTGTCCTACATCATCGAACAGCGCATGCTCGCCATCTACGACCAGGACGCCGCCGCTCGCCAGCTGATCCTGGCCCAGCACGGGCTGACCGAAGTGACCCAGGCCGACCGTCAGCATGATCTGGAATTGGGCGATTTGATGCTCACCGTGTTCAATCGGCATTTCGAGGTGCCGACCTTACCCGCCGATGTGGATGTGTTTGCACTGGCACTGGAGCTGAGCGACCGCGTCTATGCGCGCTCGGTGCATCAGCATGGGCTGATTACGCCGCGCATGGCGGAAGAAGGAATGCGGGTGTTTGACGCGTATGTGGGGTTGTACCTGCCGGCTTACCTGCCCAAGCGTTGAGTTCCGGGGTGGTTGAAAGGGCCTCATCGGGGGCAAGCCCCCTCCCACACTTTGAATCTATTCACCGATCAAATGTGCGAGGGGGCTGCGCCGATGGCGGCCTCAAGAACGATCACAACTTGGCGATCGACACCTCGGTGGATTTCACAAAGGCAATCACTTCACTGCCAATCACCAGCTCCAGCTCTTTGACCGAACGGGTGGTGATCACGGACGTGACGATGCCCGATGCGGTCTGTACATCAATTTCCGACAGCACATCGCCTTCGACGATTTCCTTGATGGTGCCTTTGAACTGGTTACGCACGTTGATAGCTTTAATAGTCATGGTCTTCTTCCTTCATGGGACAAGTGAGTTATTGAGCCCATCGCAATTGCGTAGGCAGCGGTGAAACAGGTTCCGGTTCCGGCGGCGAGCCGGGCAGCGACAGCACACGGTTGAGCACTTCGGCTTCGAGTGCGGCCAGGCGGTGCGAGCCTCGGGCTCGTGGGCGTGGCAGGTCGACAACGAGGTCCAGGCCGATTTCACCGTCTTCGATCAGGATCACCCGGTCGGCAATGGCCACGGCTTCGCTGACGTCGTGGGTCACCAGCAACACGGTAAAGCCATGCTTGCGCCACAGGTTTTCGATCAGTTGCTGCATCTCGATGCGGGTCAGCGCGTCCAACGCGCCCAGCGGCTCGTCGAGCAGCAACAGGCGCGGCTGGTGAATCAACGCGCGAGCCAGGGCCACGCGCTGCTTCTGGCCACCGGACAAGGCCGCCGGCCACTCATTGGCACGTTCGGCCAGGCCCACTGCGTCCAACGCCTCCAGGGCCTGGGGACGCCAGTTGCCCTTGAGGCCAAGGCCCACGTTGTCGATGATCTTTTTCCACGGCAGCAAGCGCGCTTCCTGGAACATCAACCGCGTATCTTCAATCGCTTCATCAAGCGGCGCGGAACCCGCCAGCAGCTCACCGCCACTGGCTTTGTCCAGACCCGCCAACAGGCGCAGCAAGGTGCTTTTACCGCATCCGCTGCGGCCAACCACGGCCACAAACTGGCCGGCCGGGATATGCAGGTCTATCTCTTTGAGCACTTCCCGCGAACCAAAGGCCTTGCGCAATTTGCGTACCGCCAGCGGGATGCCTTTAAGCAGGCGCGGAGGTTGTTGAGCCGTCATGCCGCACCTCCTTTATTGACTTGGTAAGCCGGGTGCCAACGCAGCCACACACGTTCCAGGCCACGGGCGGCAAGGTCGGCCAGTTTGCCGAGGACCGCGTAAAGCACGATGGCCAGCACCACCACGTCGGTCTGCAGGAATTCGCGGGCGTTCATGGCCAGATAACCGATGCCGGAGCTGGCCGAGATAGTTTCCGCCACGATCAGCGTCAGCCACATGAAGCCCAAGGCGAAGCGCACCCCCACCAGAATCGACGGCAGCGCCCCCGGCAGAATCACCTGACGGAACAGGCTGAACCCGGACAGGCCATAGCTGCGCGACATTTCCACCAGCGCCGGGTCGACGTTGCGGATGCCGTGGTAGGTGTTCAGGTAGATCGGGAACAACGTACCGAGCGCCACCAGGAAAATCTTCGCCGTCTCGTCAATGCCGAACCACAGGATCACCAACGGAATCAGCGCCAGGTGCGGCACGTTGCGGATCATCTGTACCGAACTGTCCAGCAGGCGCTCGCCCCATTTCGACAAACCGGTGATAAAGCCCAGGGCCAGGCCGATGCTGCCACCGATCAAGAACCCAAGGCCCGCACGCCAGCCGCTGATCGCCAAATGCGTCCAGATTTCGCCGCTGCGCACCAGGTTGATCCCGGCTTCGATCACCGCACTCGGCGCCGGCAGAATGCGCGTGGACAACCAGCCCGCCGACACCGACAACTGCCAGATCGCCAACAACAGGATCGGCAGCAGCCACGGCGCGATGCGCTGGCTCAATTTTTCAAGATTCATGGCGCCGCCTCAGCTCTGTGATGCAGCTTTGGGAAGGATGTCGTTGGCGACCATCTCACCGAACGGGCTGACGTAACCGGCGCTTTTCGGCAATTCGGGACGTTCGATATCCAGGTGTGGGAACAACAGCTCGGCCACCCGATACGACTCTTCCAGGTGGGGATAACCCGAGAAGATAAACGTATCGATACCCAGGTCTGCGTATTCCTTGACCCGCGCCGCTACCGTCGGGCCATCACCCACCAGTGCCGTACCGGCACCGCCGCGCACCAGGCCGACGCCGGCCCACAGGTTGGGGCTGACTTCGAGGTTGTCGCGGCTGCCGCCATGCAGCGCGGCCATGCGTTGTTGCCCAACCGAATCAAAGCGCGCCAGGGAAGCCTGGGCACGGGCAATGGTGTCGTCGTCCAGATGGGAGATCAGCTTGTCGGCGGCTTTCCAGGCTTCCTCATTGGTTTCGCGCACGATCACATGCAGGCGGATACCGAAGCGCACGGTGCGCCCAAGCTTGGCGGCCTTGGCACGTACCTGTTCGATTTTCTCGGCGACGGCAGCAGGTGGCTCGCCCCAGGTGAGCACCATTTCCACCTGTTCGGCAGCCAGGTCCTGGGCCGCTTCGGAGGAGCCGCCAAAATACAGCGGCGGGCGCGGTTGCTGGATAGGTGGGTAGAGCAACTTGGCGCCTTTGACGCTGATGTGCTCGCCGTCGTAATCCACCGTTTCGCCTTCCAGCACGCGGCGCCAGATCCGAGTGAACTCCACCGAGGCCTGATAGCGCTCTTCGTGGCTGAGGAACAAGCCGTCACCGGCCAATTCTTCCGGATCGCCACCCGTGACCAGGTTGAACAGCGCACGACCACCAGACAGGCGATCCAGCGTCGCCGCCTGACGCGCGGCCACCGTCGGGGAAATGATCCCGGGGCGTAGCGCGACCAGGAATTTCAGACGCTGGGTCACGGGGATCAGCGAAGCGGCTACCAGCCAGGAATCTTCGCAGGAGCGACCAGTGGGAATCAGCACGCCGCCGAAGCCCAGGCGGTCGGCGGCCTGGGCCACTTGCTGCAAGTAACCGTGGTCGACGGCGCGAGCGCCTTCGGCGGTGCCAAGGTAATGGCCGTCGCCATGGGTAGGCAGAAACCAGAAAATATTGAGGCTCATGGAGTTGTCTCCTGAAGAAGTCGGATTACGGCGCTTTGGCGACGGCGGCGGGTGGAGTCCAGATCACGTCCTTGATGCTCAAGGGTTTGGGGATCAATTTGAGTTGGTAGAAGCTGTCGGCGATTTTCTGCTGAGCGGCGACCACCGCCGGCGTCAGGAACAGTGCGCCGTAGCCTTGGCGCTTGACTGAAGTCAGGGTGATGTCGGCCGGCAGGCCAAGCAGCGGTGCGACCTGTTCGGTGACCTCCTGCGGGTTGGCCTTGGACCACTCGCCCACCGCACGCACTTCTTCCACCAGCGCCTTGATGACGTCCGGGTGCTGTGTGGCATAAGGCTTGGTGGCGAGGTAGAACTGATGGTTGTCGGCAATGCCGGTGCCGTCACGCAGGGTGCGCGCTTGCAGTTGTTTTTCAGCGGCGGCCTGGTAAGGGTCCCAGATCACCCAGGCATCCACGCTGCCACGCTCGAAAGCAGCACGGGCATCGGCGGGCGGCAGGAATACGGTTTGCACGTCGGTGTATTTGAGGCCGGCGTCTTCCAGTGCACGCACCAGCAGGTAGTGCACGTTGGAGCCTTTATTGAGCACAATTTTCTTGCCCTTGAGCTCGGCCACCGATTGGATCGACGAATCCTTCGGCACCAGGATCGCTTCGCTGGTGGGCGCCGGTGGCTCGTAGGCGACGTAGAGCAGATCGGCACCGGCCGCCTGGGCGAAGACCGGCGGGGTTTCACCGGTGACGCCGAAGTCGATCGAGCCGACGTTCAAGCCTTCCAGCAATTGCGGGCCACCGGGGAATTCAGTCCATTGCACTTGCACGCCCTGGGCGGCCAGGCGCTTCTCGAGGGTGCCCTTGGCCTTGAGCAACACCAAGGTGCCGTATTTCTGATAACCGATCCGCAAGGTCTCGGCCGCTTGAGCTTGAACAATGGCGCCGAAGGACACAGCCGCAGCAAACAGTGCGACCAGACCACGACGCAAGATGACAGTGCGCATGGCGCTCTCTCCAATTTGCGATGAGGGGGTTGGCTGCACCTGCTTGGCCGTTGGCGGCTGAGTAAGGTGAGTACTACAAAAAACGGTACGGCTTAAATGCTCCAGCGAGCACTCAACAAACGTTCATTCAACACGTGAGGGTCCAACGGTTTCGGGCGACGGGCCATGGCGTCGTAAAGTGTCTCCAGGGCCTCATGCAAACGCTGTTCGAGCACGGGCACCAGTTGCGCCTGGGCACTGCCTTCGCCGTAGGCGATCTGGCTGTCTTCGGCAAAGATGCCGTGCAGCAATTCCTGGGCTTTCAGGGCCGAGAGCACGGGCTTCAGGGCGTAATCCACCGCCAGCATGTGGGCGATGCTGCCACCGGTAGCCATGGGCAACACGATCTTGTGCGCCAGGGCGCGCTCGGGCAGCAGATCGAGCACGGTTTTCAGCGCGCCGGAAAATGAAGCCTTGTACACCGGCGTGGCGATGACCAGGCCGTCGGCGTTGGCCACTTGCTGCAACAGGTCGATGACTTTGGGGCTGTCGAAGCGGGCGTGCAGCAAGTCTTCGGCCGGGAAGTCCCGTACCTGATAACTCACCACTTCCACGCCTTTTTGCTGTAGCCACTGACGGGTTTTCTCCAGCAAGACCCCAGAGCGGGAACGCTGGCTGGGGCTGCCTCCAAGTGTTACGACCAGCATGCAGGTATTCCTTGAGCAAGTGTCGGCGGTTCGCTGGGTGGCGATTGCGCCAAGATGGGAGAGACCATATCAGTTGATTTATATATCTATAAATCTTATTTTTTCATTTGTTTATTCCATAAATATATATGCAGTCCGTATTTCTCGAGGCGAAAAAAAAGGCCGTCGAAACGGCCTGAAATCCCCTGCTATGTGAGACTTGAAATGCGATTCAACTGTGGGAGGGGGCTTGCTCCCGATAGCGGTGGGTCAGTAGTGGACGTATTGACTGACACCCTGCCATCGGGAGCAAGCCCCCTCCCACATGGGTCCTGTGTTAACGGTTGGGTTGCGGGGTGAGGCGCAGGTATGGCTTCACCGCCCGGTAGCCTTTGGGAAAGCGCTTCTTGATTTCTTCTTCATCCTTGAGCGACGGCACGATCACCACTTCGTCACCGTCCTGCCAGTTGGCGGGGGTGGCGACCTTGTGGTTGTCGGTCAACTGCAACGAGTCGATGACCCGCAGGATTTCGTGGAAGTTGCGACCGGTGCTGGCCGGGTAGGTAATCGTCAGGCGAATCTTCTTGTTCGGGTCGATGACGAACAGGGAACGCACGGTGAGGGTGTCACTGGCATTCGGATGGATCAGGTCGTAGAGGTCCGACACCTTGCGATCGGCGTCGGCCAGGATCGGGAAGTTGACGACCGTGTTCTGGGTTTCGTTGATGTCTTCGATCCACTTGTGGTGCGAGTCCACCGGGTCGACCGACAGGGCGATCGCCTTGACGCCGCGCTGGGCAAATTCGTCCTTGAGCTTGGCGGTGAAACCCAGCTCGGTGGTGCACACCGGCGTGAAGTCCGCCGGGTGGGAAAACAGCACACCCCAGCTATCGCCCAGCCACTCATGGAAACGAATCTTGCCGGCGCTGGAATCCTGTTCGAAGTCGGGGGCGATGTCGCCCAGTCTTAGGCTCATGGTGTGGCTCCTGGTGAATGCTTATGGAGCCTACTGTGCATGGGTTGGAGATTATTTAAAAAGAATAAATATCGATTTATCTAGACGATAAAAGAATATTAAAAATCTGTTCATTGGACTTGGCGACGGGCGAGGATCAACATCGGTTTCAAGGTTCGAGAAGGCCTTGAGACGCTGTACAAAGAGGGGTTTCGGGAAGGGCTTGCGGGGGTTGAGCCCGACTTGAAAGCAAGACACCTTGCCCGGCATTGCGCCGGGCAAGGCTTTAAGCACTTACAACAGTGGAATCGAGTAGCTGACGATCAGACGGTTTTCGTCCTGGGAACGGGTGTTCGCCAGGTCGGTACGCCACATCGCGTTTTTCCAGGCAACGCCCAGGTTTTTCAGTGGGCCTTCCGGGATTACGTAGGCAACGGTGATGTCGCGTTCCCACTCGGATTGACCGGTCAGCTCGGCACGCGAGGCAGTAACGGTGTCGATATTGCTACCCTTGAGGTAGACAACACCGGCGGTCAGGCCAGGTACGCCAACCTTGGCGAAGTCGTAAGCGTAGCGAGCTTGCCAGGTACGCTCGCCGGCACGGGCGAACTTCTGGATTTGCATGTCAGTGGTGATGTAGGCCGACGAACCGTCGCCCTGGTTCAACCAAGGGAAGTCGCTGCTGCCATTGCTGACTTGGTAACCACCACCGAAGGTGTGACCGGCAACGGTGTACAGGAACAGGCCGCTGTACAGGTTGTTATCGACCTTGCCTTTACCCGAGGCAAAACCTTGGTAGTTACCGCTGGAATAGTAAGCGGCGGTATCACCGTTTTTACCATCGTCAGTGCTGTGGAAATAACGCAGGTCAGACTTCAAGACGCCCGGGCCGATTGCCCAGTTGTGGGTCAGACCCAGGAAGTGCTGCTTGTAGAAGTCTTCCAGATTGCCGTAGTAGTACTGGGCAGTCAGGTCCTTGGTCAGCTTGTAGTCGCCACCGGCGTAGTAGAACTTGTTGCTGAATCTGCCGGCATTGTAGTTGGAGCTGGCGTTGGCACCGCCGATCGACAGGTTTTCGTTGTTGCTGGAGTTACGGCCCTTGGCTTTTTCTACCTGACCGGCAACCAAGGTCAGATCCTTGATGTCGTTGGTAGTGATCTGGCCACCTTGGAAGGTTTGCGGCAGCAGACGGCCATCGTTGGTCACGATAACTGGCAGCTTAGGCTGCAGAGTGCCGAGTTTCAGTTCGGTTTGGGAGACCTTCACCTTGCCGGTCACGCCCAGGCTGGCGTAATCGTTGACAGCCTTGTTGCCGTCGCTCGGGAAGACGGTGCCGCCGGAAGCAGTGCCGGAGTAGTTGCCGTGGTTATCGCGGCTGGAATCCAGACGCACGCCGTACAGGCCAATGGCGTCAACACCGAACTGAACGGTACCTTGGGTGTAACCCGAGATGAAACGCAGGTCGAAGCCTTGGCCCCATTCAGCGTTCTTGCTGCGGCTGCTCGCTGTAGGAGCGCCATCGCGGTTGTCAGTGTTGATGTAGAAGTTACGCAGACCCAGAGTGGCCTTGCTGTCTTCGATGAAACCGGCGGAGTGTGCCTGTTGTGCAATTGCAGCCACAGCCACGGCCAACGCCAATGTTGACTTCTTCATGTACCGCTCCTCTCATTTCTAATTTTTGTATTTCTAAGGTCTCGGGTCTGACGCCCGTGATCCACAGATGCGCGATTAGCGCCAGATAGTGACTACCAAGTCAATCGTAACCTGATATGTCTACTACCTTCGTCTAATCGCAGTTAATTTGGTCCCTGCAGGGTAATGAGTTTTTCATACACCCAAAAAGAATTATTTCATTCTTTTTCATACGACTCAGGAATAAGCCTGGCCGATGAGCGAGATGGTCAGCGTAGACCAATCGCTCCAAAAGCTAATACCTGAAAAGTCTTTACCAGCCTTTCTTTAGATCGATTAGTGCGGCCGTACCTTTGCATACGTCACCCACGATCAAAAAGGCGACGCCATCATGGCCAAAGGCACATCCTCCCGTCAATTTGTTACAGTTTTTGTGTCACTAATAATTTCTTTTGCTGTCAAAGCGCCCCGCCCCATGAGCAGTTGATGGCGCCCGCCCCTCGCAGAGGCGCAGTTTCACGCAATCTATCGAATGTGATGTTTATCGTATCGGCGCAGATCAATGCTTCTTAAGCGCTGGTGATGAGCAACGACGAAAGGCGACTGGGGGGGGGCGGTGAAGTTTTTGAAGGCATGAGGGAGGGGCAATGCCCTCCCTCCTCATTTAGAGCCTAGAGCGCTTTCTCGAAAATCTTCGAATTACGCTGGTAGTTGTACAGCGACGCCCGCGCCGACGGCAGGCGATCCACGCTGCTGGGCACAAAGCCGCGCTCGCGGAACCAGTGAGCGGTGCGGGTGGTGAGAACAAACAGCGTCTTCAGCCCCTGCGCCCGGGCACGGGTCTGGATGCGTTCGAGTAACACGTCACCCCGCGCACCGTGACGGTACTCCGGGTTCACCGCCAGACACGCCAGCTCACCAGCATCCGAATCCGCGATCGGGTACAGCGCCGCGCAGGCGATGATCATGCCTTCACGCTCGACCACGCTGAACTGCTCGATTTCACGCTCCAGCACTTCACGCGAGCGGCGCACCAGAATGCCCTGCTCTTCCAACGGGCTGATCAGGTCGAGCAAGCCGCCGACGTCTTCAATCGCCGCCTCGCGCACCTGTTCGAATTGTTCCTGGGCCACCAGCGTACCGCCGCCGTCGCGGGTGAACAGCTCCGTGAGCAGAGCGCCGTCTTCGGCGTAGCTGACGATATGACTGCGCCCTACTCCACCGCGGCAAGCCTCGGCAGCGGCATCGAGCAATTCGGCCTGATAGTTGTTCGCGCCCAGGCGTTGCAAATGCGCCGGTACTTGCTGCGGGCGCAGTTCGCGCACCAGCCGGCCGTTTTCATCGATCAGGCCCATGTCGGCGCCGAACAGCAACAGCTTGTCGGCACCCAGGTCGATGGCGGCGCGGGTGGCGACGTCTTCGCAGGCCAGGTTGAAGATCTCACCGGTGGGCGAGTAGCCCAAGGGCGACAACAGCACAATGGAGCGCTCGTCCAACAGACGGTTGATGCCCTTGCGATCGACCCGGCGCACTTCGCCGGTGTGGTGGTAATCCACGCCTTCGAGCACGCCGATAGGGCGGGCAGTCACCAGGTTGCCACTGGCGACACGCAGGCGCGAACCCTGCATCGGTGAAGAGGCCATGTCCATGGACAGGCGCGCTTCGATGGCAATACGCAGGTGGCCAACGGCGTCGATCACACATTCCAGCGTCGCAGCATCAGTGATGCGCAAGCCTTCATGGTAGGCCGGGGTCAGGCCGCGGGCCGCAAGGCGCGTTTCGATCTGAGGGCGCGAACCGTGTACCAGCACCAGCCGCACACCCAGGCTGTGCAGCAGCACCAGGTCATGGACGATATTGCCGAAGTTCGGATGTTCCACACCATCGCCAGGCAGCATGACCACAAAGGTGCAGTCGCGGTGGGCGTTGATGTAGGGCGAAGCGTGACGAAGCCAATTGACGTATTCGGGCATAAAACCTGGGCCTGTAATAAGTAGCAGCCAAACAAGGATGAATCGTGAAAGCGCACAGCGGGCTGATGGTTATCGTCGGAACAGGCTTGGCGACACGCTCGCTCTCCTTCTATGTACGAATGGGCAGGGGGTAAATTATGCGGGTTTCAGGCAGTAATGCTCGATCAGCTCCCGCAATAGACGCACTGTAGGCGTCAAGCGTGACATTTCGAGGTACTCGCCCGGTTGATGGGCGCAGGCGATGTCGCCGGGGCCCAGCACCAGGGTTTCACAACCAAGGCGCTGAAGATAAGGCGCTTCGGTGCCGAACGCTACTGCTTCGGCACGATGGCCGGTCAATCGCTGCGCGACCCGGACCAGTTCGGCATCTTCCGGCTGCTCGAACGGGGGGACTTCGGGGAACAACGGCGCGTAGTCGATCTTGACCTGATGGCGCTCGGCCACGGGTTGCAGCTTTTGCCGGATCGCATCACGCAGCACCTGGGGGTCCATGCCCGGCAGGGGCCGCAGGTCGAACTCCAGGGAACATTGGCCGCAGATGCGATTGGGGTTGTCGCCACCATGGATACAACCGAAATTCAGGGTCGGCTGGGGCACGCTGAATTGCGGGTTGCGGTACTCACGCTGCCAGGCCAGGCGCAGGCCGCGCAGTTCGCCAATGGCGTCATGCATGGCTTCAAGGGCGCTATGGCCCAGGCTCGGGTCCGAGGAGTGGCCGCTTTGGCCAAGGATATCGATGCGTTCCATCATTACGCCTTTGTGCAGGCGGATCGGCTTGAGGCCGGTGGGCTCACCAATCACCGCCGCACGCCCCAACGGGCGGCCCGCTTCGGCCAGCGCGCGGGCGCCGGACATCGAGCTTTCTTCGTCACAGGTCGCCAGGATGAGCAACGGTTGCTTGAACGGTTGATCCAGCAGCGGCAATACGGCTTCGATTGCCAGCGCAAAAAAGCCTTTCATGTCACAGCTGCCCAGTCCTACCCAACGGCCATCGACTTCCGTCAGCTTCAACGGATCGGTCTTCCACAAGGCCGCGTCATAAGGAACAGTGTCGCTATGCCCCGCCAGCACCAGGCCACCCGGGCCGCTGCCGAAACTGGCGAGCAGGTTGAATTTACCGGGGCTGACTTGCTGGATGTCGATGGCAAAACCCAGGTCGCCCAGCCAGCCGGCGAGCAAATCGATCACCGGGCGGTTGGTCTGGTCGAGAGACGCTTGGGTGCAACTGACCGACGGTGCGGCAATCAGCGCAGCGAATTGCTCTTTCAGGGTAGGTAACGGCATACGCGGTCTCTCAACTTCCCGGATGAGCCCCACTATAGAGCCATCTGCACAACACAATAAACCGTTGCGGCGCGTTGCCGGGCTCAGTCCTGTACACTGCACGGCCTTGGCAGCCACTCTTTTCCCCGGCTGCGCTCCCGATCCTGGATGTTCCGGCCATGCAAAAAGAAACCGAAATCAAGCTCCGCGTCAGCCGCGAGACCCTCGCCGCGCTGCGTGAGCACCCGCTCCTGAAAAAACGCAACAAAAGTGGCTGGGAACGCCGTGAGTTGATGAATCAGTACTTCGACACCCCAGAGCGTGACCTGGCCCAGGCCAAAGTCGCCCTGCGCCTGCGCAAGGACGGTGACGATATCATCCAGACCCTCAAGACCCGTGGCCAGAGTGTCGCCGGTTTGTCGGAACGTAACGAATACAACTGGGACTTGCCCAAAGCCAAGCTCGACGTGAAGAAACTCGACGGCGAGTGCTGGCCCGAGCAACTGGCCGAGCTGGACAAAAAGACCCTCAAGCCGATCTTCACCACCGACTTTGTCCGCGAACGCGCCGAAATCGCCTGGGGCCGCGGTAAAGCCAAGGTGGTCATCGAGGCCGCCCTGGACCTGGGGCATGTTGTCGTCGGCAAGCAGAAAGAAGAAATCTGCGAACTGGAACTGGAATTGCGCGAAGGCGAACCGGCCGCCCTGCTGGAACTGGCCACCGAACTGGCCGCAACCCTGGCGCTGATGCCTTGCGATATCAGCAAGGCCGAGCGCGGCTACCGCCTGTACGACGCAGGCAGCTATTCGCTGAGCCTGCCGGCGCCGCAGATTCACGCCGAAATGCCGTTGGACGACGCCTTCGCCGCCATCCTGTGGCACCTGCTGGGCAGCAGCCAGCGCCTGGCTGAGCAGTACCGCTTCAATGGCCACTGGCGGCTGTTGCAGGACTGGGTCGACAACCTCGGCGAATTGCGCGCCCTGGTCGGCAGCCTCGGCCAGGCTGCACCACGTCAATCCACCAGCGAGCTGCGCAGCGCACTGGATGCATTGCTGGAAGACTGGCGCCCGCTGGTACAGGCCGGTGACGATGATGAAGACATCCGCAAAGCTGCGCCGGAACAATTCATCGAAGAATTGGAAGACGTGCGCTGGGGCCTGTTCTCGCTGAACGCTTCCCGCTGGCTGCTGGCCCGCACCTGGACCACCGACCGCAATGTGCGGGGCAACCGCCAGGGCGCCGCGCAGATCACCAACTGGCTGCCACGCCTGCTGGCCGAAGATGCTGTCGCCCTGCAACTGCCACGCTACCAGCAACAACCGGAAGACCTGGCCGAGCAACTGCCGCGCCTCGAACGCATCCAGGCGTGGCTGCATCATGCACGTCAGGTGGTGGATATTCCGGAACTGGACCGCCTGTACGGCGAGCTGAACAAGTTGGTGCAACTGGCCAACCAGCCGATCACCGATGAATCCCTGGATGCGCGTATGCATCAGGCGATTGCGGTGTATCAGAATCGCGCCTGGAAAACCTTGCTGCGCCTGTAAGGGCGCTTTCGCGAGCAAGCCCGCTTCCACATTGGCATGTATTCACACATCAAAATGTGGAAAGGGGCTTGCTCCCGATGAGGTGCGCCTTGTCAGCGCAACACTGGCAGGCTGGTGGTGGATTTGATCTCCGACAACGCCACAATCGAATTGACCTCCTGAATACCCGGCACCATTGAGAGTTTCTCGAAGAAAAACCGCTCATACGCCTCGATATCCGACGTCACGATGCGCAGCAGGAAATCCACCGCCCCCATCAGCACATAACACTCCAACACTTCCGAAAACCCGCGAATCGCCTCGGTGAACTCGGTGAAGTTGGAACGACCGTGGGCGTTGAGTTTGACCTCGGCAAAGATCTGCGTGTTGAGGCCGATCTTCTTGCGATCCAGCAAGGTGACCTGACCACGAATCACCCCCTCTTCTTTAAGCCGTTGAATACGCCGCCAGCAAGGTGACTGCGACAGGCCCACCTGCTCGGCGATCTGCGCACTGGACAACGAAGCATCCTCTTGCAACAAGGCCAGGATACGGCGGTCGTACGCGTCCAATTCACTGTGCATAAAAATACTCATTTTGAAGAATGGATTGAATTGATCCATTCAATTAATAGCTATTTATGCTCATTTTAGATAAGAAATCTCCGCTGACGAATGTAAAAATTTCTCCAACCTGATTTGGAGATTTCCCATGCACGCCGTCGAAGCCACCCAACCTGCCGCCCGCGTCGATGCCTGGGCCGTCAACAGCGCCCATTGCCAGGCGCATTACCGCATCATTGCCGAGGCTGAGCCCGATGTGCTGTGCCGTGTGCTCAACTATTTCGCTTTGCAATGCCTGACGCCACGGCAGGTACACCTGAACCGCGAGGACGACCTGTTGAGCCTCGATATCGTGATGGATGGTTTGAGCTGGCACCGTGCCCAAGTGATCGGCGAAAAGATTCGAAACCTGATCAGCGTGTGCTCGCTGGACCTATGGCCGGCTGATTCTGCGCAGCCTCCAGCGCGATTGGCGGCCGCTCAGTAAAGGCATGAAATACACGCGGGCAGAAGGATGTTCAGGGGCTGGCTAGCCTGGGGTTGACCTCCACTGCCCCCAGGAAAATCCACCATGCCCGTCGATCAACGATTGGAACTTCACCCGATGCTGCCGGCATTGATCGACGCCGGGCTGATCACATCCGACGTTGCGCAGCGCTTGGCGAGGGTACCGGCCGACAACACCCAGCACCCCCTTGAATGTATCGCCGCCCAGGGCCCCTGCCTGGAAACCCTGACCCAATGGCTGGCCCGCCAGGCCGGGCAGCCCTATTGGCGTATCGACCCGCTGAAGATCGACGTGGCGGCGGTCGTGCCATTGATGTCCCACGCCTTCGCACAACGCCACACCATACTCGCGGTAGCCGTCGACGCGCAGACCGTCACCGTCGCCAGCGCACAGCCCTATGTCACCGGTTGGGAGGCCGGGTTGGCGCAAGTGCTCAAGCGCTCGATCAAACGCGTAGTCGCCAACCCCCAGGATATTCAGCGCTGCATCGCCGAGTTCTACCGGCTGGCCAGGTCGGTCAGCGGCGCAGATCAGAAGGCGGCGGCGCCCGGTAACTTCGAGCTGCTCAACCTGAGTGCCGGCGACGAGGAGCCGGATGCCAACGATGCTCATATCGTCAACATCGTCGACTGGCTGCTGCAGTACGCCTTTGCCCAACGGGCCAGCGATATCCATATCGAACCCTGCCGCGACCAGAGCCGTGTGCGTTTTCGCATCGACGGGTTATTGCACGACGTCTACCAGTTCCCGCCGCAGGTCACCATGGCGGTGGTCAGCCGCTTGAAAAGCCTGGGCCGGATGAATGTGGCAGAAAAACGCAAACCCCAGGACGGTCGGGTCAAAACCAAGAGCCCGACGGGCGCGGAAGTAGAACTGCGCCTTTCCACCTTGCCGACGGCCTTTGGCGAAAAGCTGGTGATGCGGATTTTCGACCCGCAGGTATTGCTCAAGGATTTTGATCAATTGGGCTTGTCGCCCGCAGATCAGCAGCGCTGGCACGCGATGACCGGCCAAGCCAACGGCATCATTCTGGTCACCGGCCCTACCGGCTCGGGCAAGACCAGCACGCTTTACGCCACGCTCAAGCAACTGGCGACCCGCGAGGTCAACCTGTGCACGGTCGAGGACCCGATCGAGATGGTCGAACCCGCCTTCAACCAGATGCAGGTGCAGCACAACATCGGCCTGACCTTCGCCAGCGGCATACGCGCACTGCTGCGTCAGGACCCGGATATCATCATGATCGGCGAAATTCGCGACCAGGAAACCGCAGAAATGGCGATCCAGGCCGCGCTCACCGGGCACCTGGTGCTGTCGACCCTGCACACCAACGATGCCCCCAGCGCCATCAGCCGCCTGCAGGAACTGGGAATTGCTCATTATTTGATCAAAGCTACGCTGATAGGAGTGATGGCGCAGCGTTTGGTGCGCCTCTTGTGCCCTCACTGCAAGCAAAGGGTAAATGCACCGGAAACTGCCCACGAGGCGGTCGGATGCGTGGAGTGTCGCGACAGCGGATATCGAGGCCGAGCCGGGCTCTACGAAATCATGCTGATGGACGAACCGCTCAAGGCATTGATCACGCCCGGGGCCGACGTGCAGGCGTTGCGCCGGGCGGCTGTCGAGCGAGGCATGTGCAGCCTGCGCATGGCCGGCCTGGAGAAAGTGAATGCCGGCCTGACCACACTGGCGGAAGTGTTACGGGTCACGCCTGGGGATTCAGAAACAAATCCTTTGATTGTGCAGCCGTGAAACCGTCCTTATCCGTGACCAGACCGTTACAATCGGTCGAACATCGTTTTACTGACACCTTCAGATAGGGAATCGCCATGCAGATCGGAACCGTACTGCTTTTGTTCGTGGGGTTGGCCGTCGCCATCCTGTTCATGGGTTTTAAAGTGGTGCCCCAGGGCTACCAGTGGACAGTCGAGCGTTTCGGCCGCTACACCAACACCCTCAAACCCGGCCTCAACATCATCATCCCGGTCATGGACCGCATCGGTCGCAAGATCAACGTGATGGAAAGCGTGCTGGATATTCCACCCCAGGAAGTGATCACCGCCGACAACGCCACCGTGCAGATCGACGCCGTGTGCTTCTTCCAGGTGGTCAACACCGCCCAGGCGGCCTACGAGGTCAACAACCTCGAACACGCCATCCGCAACCTGCTGCAAACCAATATTCGTACCGTGCTCGGCTCCATGGAGCTGGATGCCATGTTGAGCCAGCGTGACGGCATCAACGAAAAACTGCTGCGCACCGTCGATGAAGCGACGGCACCCTGGGGCATCAAGATCACCCGCATCGAGATCAAGGACATCAGCCCACCTGCCGACCTGATGGCCGCCATGTCGGGCCAGATGAAGGCCGAGCGGATCAAGCGTGCGCAAATCCTGGAGGCCGAGGGCCTGCGGGCATCGGCGATCCTGACTGCCGAAGGCAAGAAGCAGGCGCAGATCCTTGAGGCCGAGGGTAGCCGTCAGGCGGCGTTCCTGGAATCCGAAGCCCGTGAACGTCAGGCCGAAGCGGAAGCCCGTGCGACCCAGGTGGTTTCGCAGGCTATCGCATCGGGCGACGTGCAGGCGGTGAACTACTTCGTCGCGCAAAAATACATCGATGCTCTGGGCAAGCTGGCTTCGGCCAACAACAGCAAGGTGATCCTGATGCCGCTGGAGGCCAGCCAAGTGATCGGCGCCGTCGGTGGCATCGGCGAAATCGTCAAGGCCACCTTCGACAACAAGAAAGGCTGAGGCACTCGTCATGTGGGATTTCCTGCAGCATCTGTCGTTCTGGGATTGGCTGGCACTGGGTACGGTGTTGTTGATCCTCGAGGTCTTCGGCGCCGGTGGTTACCTGCTGTGGATGGGCATCGCGGCGGCGGCCGTGGGCGTGATCAAGTTCCTGATCCCGCCGCTCGGGCTGGAATGGCAACTGCTGCTGTTCGCCGTGTTGTCGATCCTGACAGCGGTGTACTGGTGGAAACGCCAGCGCAGCAGCGCCAAGGTCAGCGATCAGCCGGGGCTGAACATGCGTGGTTCGGAGTTGATCGGTCGCACATTTGTGGTGCACCAGGCCATCGTCGATGGCCGGGGCAAGATAAAAGTCGGCGATGGGGTGTGGATGGTGACCGGACCGGACAGCGCCGTAGGCGCTCAAGTACGCGTTACCGCGCAGAACGGGGCAGTTTTGCAAGTCGAAACTGTTTAGTCAGTGATGGAACTCGGTTGGGTTAACTACAATCAAATCGTTCAGATAACCCACCCGGAGTCACCCATCATGCGTCTTAAATATGCTGTCGCAACCCTTGCCGTGCTTTCTCTTCCTGTCGGCTCAGCCATGGCCGACAGCTTCTGGCGTAACGTCATCTCATCGGGTGCTACCACCGGCTCGACCTACCTGACCTTCAAGGACCACAAGATGGTCGTTGCCGCGCAAGACGACGCCGGCAGCTTCGTTGCCAGCGATGGTGGTATTCGCGGGCCGTACCTGGAAGCCGCCATGCAGAAAGTCCGCGCCGACAACCCTGGCCTGAAGGCCACCGACATGGAACTGGCTAACGCCATCCTGGCGAAAAACGCCGTTACCGAGTAATAGCACTCGCTGAAAAAATGCCGCTTTATGAAGCGGCATTTTTTTGCCCGTACCATGACGATTCATTCACGTGTGACAGCCTATATTCAGTCAAACCGTGCAACCATGCGGTATTGATACGTCTATTATTCATCGTTTACCTGAAACGGATGCCTTCTTCGTCATGAGCCAACAGCCTTTTCTGCCGTTCTCCAAACCTACCATTGATGAAGCCACCATCGCGGCAGTCGGCGATGTACTGCGCTCCGGCTGGATTACCAGCGGGCCGAAGGTGCAGGCATTCGAAGCTCAGCTATCGGAATACTTTGGTGGCCGCCCGGTGCGCACTTTCAACTCGGGCACCTGCACCATGGAGATCGCCTTGCGCATCGCCGGTATCGGTGCTGGCGATGAAGTCATCACCACTCCGATCTCCTGGGTCGCCACAGCCAACGTGATCCTGGAAGTGGGCGCCAAGCCGGTGTTCGCCGATATCGACCCGGTCACCCGCAATATCGACCTGGCTCAGGTAGAAGCCGCAATTACCCCGCGCACCAAGGCGATCATCCCGGTGTTCCTGGCGGGCCTGCCCCTGGACATGCCAATGCTTTATGCGCTGGCCAACAAGTACAACCTGCGCATCATCGAAGACGCCGCTCAGGCGTTGGGTTCCAGCTGGGACGGCGAACGTATCGGCGCTACCGGTGACTTCGTGTCGTTCAGCTTCCAGGCCAACAAGAACATCACCTCTTCTGAAGGCGGTTGCCTGGTCTTGAACAACGCCGAGGAAGCGCGCCTGGCAGAAAAATATCGCCTGCAGGGCGTGACGCGTACAGGTTTCGATGGCTTGGACGTCGACGTGCTGGGCGGCAAGTTCAACATGACCGACATCGCCGCCGCCATTGGCCTGGGGCAGTTCGCTCATATCGAGAAGATCACCGCCCATCGCCAGAACCTGGCACGACACTACTTCAAATGCTTCGGCAGCGATTTTGAAGAGAAATACGGCGCACAACTGCCACCCGCGGATTTCGAAAACAGCAACTGGCATCTGTTCCAACTCGTGCTGCCTGAACGCCAGGACGGCCTGCCGGCACGTGCGACATTCATGGAGCAGATGCAGGCCCACGGCGTCGGCATTGGCTATCACTATCCACCGATCCACCTGCTGAGCCTGTATCGGGCACAGGGGTTCAAGGAAGGCATGTTCCCGGTAGCCGAGCGTGTTGGACGTTTGATCGTGTCGTTGCCGATGTTCACGGCGATGACAGAGGCGGATGTCGAGCGGTCTGTAGCTGCTGTAAAAGCGGTATTGCAGCGCTGAAAAGCGTCGCTGGAGCCGGGTTGCCCGGCTCCAGCGGCAGCATCACTCGCCGATGGCGGCCTTGTAGCCGGTGGCATCCAGCAGTGTTTCCAGGTCAGCCGGGTTGCTTGGCTTGAGCTTGAAGATCCATGCGCCGTAAGGATCGGAGTTCAACAATTCAGGGCTGGCACTCAGCTCTTCGTTGACCGCAATCACTTCGCCAGCAATCGGCGAGTAGATATCCGAAGCCGCTTTCACCGACTCGACCACCCCCGCCTGGGCCTCTGCGGCAAACACGTTGCCGACTTCCGTCAGCTCAACGAACACCACATCACCCAGCGCTTCCTGAGCATGGTCAGAGATCCCGACGGTCACCGTGCCGTCAGCTTCCAGACGGGCCCATTCGTGGCTTTCGGCAAAACGCAGTTCGGCAGGGATATCGCTCATAGTCTGTGTCCTCAAGAAGAAATGTCAGCGGCCTTCGGCCTGCCGGAAATAGGTTAGATCAAGGTTTTGCCATGGCGCACGAAGGTCGGCTTGACCACTCGAACCGGGTACCACTTGCCGCGGATTTCCACTTCGGCCCGATCGGCGGTGGCCGTCGGTACACGCGCCAAGGCAATGGATTTACTCAGCGTAGGAGAGAAACTACCACTGGTGATCTCTCCTTCGCCAACATTGGCGATACGAACCACTTGATGAGCGCGCAAAACCCCGCGCTCCTCCAGCACCAGCCCGACCAATTTGAACTGCACACCTGCGGCTTTTTCCGCCTCCAGTGCCGCACGGCCGATGAAATTGCGCTCGACAGGCTCCCAGGCAATGCTCCACGCCATATTGGCCGCGAGCGGTGAAACGTCCTGGTGAATATCCTGGCCATACAGGTTCATACCGGCTTCCAGGCGCAACGTATCGCGGGCGCCAAGGCCGATCGGTGAAATGCCGGCGCCGACCAGGTCGTTGAAAAAGCCCGGAGCCTGATCGGCAGGCAGGACAATCTCCAGGCCGTCTTCGCCGGTATAACCCGTGCGGGCAATAAACCAGTCGCCGTCGGCCTGGCCCTCAAAGGGCTTGAGCTGGTGGATCAGGTTGCTGCGGGACTGGGTCACCAGTTCGGCGATTTTCTGCCGGGCATGCGGGCCTTGGATAGCCAGCATGGCCAACTCGGACCGCTCTTGCAGCTGCACCGAAAAATGCCCCAACTGCGCCTGCATCCAAGCCATGTCCTGGTCGCGGGTGGCGGCATTGACCACCAGCCGGTAACCGGTTTCGGTGCGGTAGACGATCATGTCGTCGACCACCCCGCCCTGCTCGTTGAGCATGGCGCTGTACAACGCACGGCCGCAGCCGTGCAAACGATCCACATCATTGGCCAGTAAATACTGAAGCCATTCCTTGGCCTGACGGCCTGTGACATCGATCACGGTCATATGGGATACATCGAACACCCCGCAGTCGCGTCGCACCTGGTGGTGTTCTTCAACTTGCGAACCGTAATGCAGAGGCATATCCCAACCGCCAAAATCGACCATTTTCGCGCCGAGGGCGAGATGCAGGTCATACAGAGGCGTACGCTGTCCCATGGGTTTCTCCTTCCGGGCTTGGCGAAGGTGCGCGGAGCAGCTATTCGCGCCTGAACGCCTTGAATTACAAGGCCCGCAGCCACGTCCAGCGACCCGCTCCGAAAGACGAAGCGCACCGAATGCCGCGCATTGTAGCCGCAAGCCGGAGTACTGACACCTAACCGATTTGCCTCGCAGACCTGCGGATCAGCCCAATCACCGGCAAAAGGCCGACCAGTACCAGCGTCAGTGCCGGCAAGGAGGCCCGTGCCCATTCGCCCTCGCTGGTCATTTCAAAGATGCGCACCGCCAAGGTATCCCAGCCGAACGGGCGCATCAGCAAGGTAGCGGGCATTTCCTTGAGGACATCCACGAACACCAGCAGTGCTGCGCTCAACGCCCCGGGCAGCAATAACGGCAGATACACTTTGAAAAACAGTCGCGGGCCACCGACGCCAAGACTGCGCGACGCTTCCGGCAACGATGGGCGTATCCGCGCCAAGCTGCTTTCCAACGGCCCGTAGGCCACCGCCAGGAATCGCACCAGATACGCCAACACCAACGCCGACAAACTACCCAGCAACAGCGGCTTACCCGCGCCACCCAACCAGCCCGACAGCGGCACCACCAGCTCGCGGTCCAGATAACTGAACGCGAGCATGATCGACACCGCCAGTACCGAGCCCGGCAAGGCATAGCCGACATTGGCCAGGCTGATGCCGGAGCGAATCGTTCGTGTCGGTGCCAGACGGTTGGCGAAGGCCAGGATCAACGCCACGCTGACCGTTATCAGCGCCGCAATGCCCCCCAGGTAGAGCGTGTGAATAATCAGCCCGGCGTAGCGCTCATCCAGGTCGAACCGGCCTCGCTGCCAGAACCAGGCAATCAGTTGCAGCATCGGAATCACAAACGCGCACGCGAACACCAGCATGCACCAGCCGCTGGCCGCCAGGGCCTTGAACCCGTGCAGCTGATACAGCGCCTTGCCCCGCGGCCGCTCGTTGCTCGGTCGACCCGCGCCACGGGCGCGCCGTTCGCCGTAGAGCACCAACATGACGACCAGCAACAACAAACTGGCAAGCTGCGCCGCGCTGGACAGGCTGAAAAATCCGTACCAGGTCTTGTAGATCGCGGTGGTGAAGGTGTCGAAATTGAACACCGATACCGCGCCAAAATCCGCCAGGGTCTCCATCAGGGCCAAGGCGACGCCGGCGCCAATCGCCGGCCTGGCCATGGGCAACGCCACGCGCCAGAATGCTTGCCACGGCGACTGCCCCAACACGCGCGCGGCCTCCATCAAGCCTTTGCCTTGGGCGAGAAAAGCGGTGCGCGCCAGCAGGTAGACATACGGGTAGAACACCAGCACCAGCACGATAATCACACCGCTGGTGGAACGCACCCGTGGCAGGCGCAAGCCCGCGCCGAACCACTCACGCAACAGCGTTTGCACCGGGCCTGCGAAGTCCAGCAGGCCGACAAACACAAAGGCCAGCACGTAGGCGGGAATCGCAAAGGGCAGCATCAGCGCCCAGTCGAGCCAGCGGCGTCCGGGGAATTCACACAGGCTGGTCAACCACGCCAGGCTGACACCCAGCAGCGTCACGCCAACACCCACGCCCAGCACCAAGGTCAAGGTATTGCCCAGCAGGCGTGGCATCTGGGTTTCCCAGAGGTGGGACCAGATCTGCGGGTCGATGCTTTGCCAGGACAACAGCAGCACGCTCAGCGGTAGCACCACCAGCGCCGCTACGGTGAAGACCGGCAGGTACCAGCGGCGTTGGGCGGGGTGGGCCAAAATCAGTGCTCAGTCAATAAATTGCATGCCATCACCGCAGTCCGATGTGGGAGGGGGCACCCCCTCTCACATTTGCAACTGCGGTGCCGTTCAGTTCCAGCCGGCGCGGTCCATCAACCGAATGGCCTCGGCCTGACGCTTGCCCGCCACTTCAACCGGCAAGGTGTCCGCCACGAATTTGCCCCAGGTCGCCACTTCGGCCGAAGGTGGCACCGCCGGGTTGGCTGGGAACTCCTGGTTCACATCCGCAAAGATCTGCTGAGCTTCGGGCGTGGTCATCCATTCCACCAGCGCCTTGGCCGCTTCCGGGTGGGGTGCATGCTGGGTCAGGCCGATGCCCGACAAGTTCACATGCACGCCACGGTCGCCCTGGTTCGGCCAGAACAGTTTCACCGCCAGGTTCGGGTTCTGTTTATGCAGGCGGCCGTAGTAGTAGGTGTTGACGATACCCACGTCGCACTGCCCGGCGTTGATGGCTTCGAGCACGGCAATGTCATCGGAGAACACGTCGGTGGACAGGTTGTTGACCCAGCCCTTGACGATTTCTTCGGTCTTGGCCGCGCCATGGGTTTCGATCAACGTGGCGGTCAGCGACTGGTTATAGACCTTCTTCGCCGTGCGCAGGCACAGGCGGCCTTCCCACTGCTTGTCGGCCAGGGCTTCGTAGGTGGTGAGGTCGCCCGGTTTTACCCGGTCGGTGGAATAGGCGATGGTCCGCGCGCGCAGGCTCAAGCCGGTCCAGGTGTGCTTGGACGAGCGGTATTGCAGGGGAATGTTCTTATCGATCACCGGGGAAGTGAACGGTTGCAGGATGCCCATTTGCTCAGCCTGCCAGAGGTTGCCGGCATCGACGGTGAGCAGCAGGTCGGCGGTGGCATTTTCACCTTCGGCCTTGATGCGCTGCATCAACGGAGCTTCCTTGTCGGTGATGAACTTCACCTGCACACCGGTCTTCTGGGTGTAGGCGTCGAACACCGGCTTGATCAGCTCGTCGATGCGCGAGGAGTAGACCACGACTTCGTCGGCGGCCTGCACGGTGGTGCTGCCGATGAGGGTGAGTGCCAGGGCAGTCAGGAGGCGCTTGGGTGCCAACATGGGTGCGGTCTCTCATTTGCAAAAAGAGGGCAAATGATAAGGGCTCACATTTGGTAGCGCTCAGCGGAGGCGTTACCAGATGTTGCACATTGGCCTCAGGGCCTGGCCAGCTCCGGCAGATCTCCGCTCAATCCCAAAGCCTGGCGCACAAACACCGCCTTGGCCTCAGGCATCTGATCGACCATTTTCAAGCCTGCATTACGCAGCCAGCGCAACGGCAACTGGTCGGCCTGGAACAACCGCTCAAACCCTTCCATCGCCGCCATCAGCGCCAGGTTATGCGGCATACGCCGACGCTCGTAACGACTCAGTACCTTCACATCCGCCAGACGCTCACCACGCTCGGCGGCCGACAACAACACTTCGGCCAGCACCGCTGCATCGAGAAAGCCCAGGTTCACGCCCTGCCCCGCCAGCGGGTGGATCACATGGGCCGCGTCGCCGATCAATGCCAGGCCTTCGGCCACGTAGCGCTTGGCATGACGCTGGCGCAACGGCACGCAGACCCGTGGGTCGGCGCTGACCACCGTGCCGAGACGCCCTTCAAAGGCACGCTCCAGCTCACGGCAGAAGTCTTCATCATCCAGCGCCATCAGGCGTTCAGACTCAGCCGGTGTGGTCGACCAGACGATCGAACACCAATCCTCCTGCCCATCACGCACCAAGGGCAGGAACGCCAGCGGCCCGGTATCGGTAAATCGCTGCCACGCCGTGCGCTGATGCGATTGGCTGCTGCGCACGCTGGTGACGATGGCGTTATGCAGGTAATCCCATTCACGGGTCGGCGTGCCGGTCAGGCGGCGCACGGCAGAGTTGGCGCCATCGGCGGCGATCACCAGTGGCGCACGCAACGTGCGGCCGTCGGCCAGGGTCAGCAGCCAGTCATCGCCGGAGCGGCGCATCTGTTCCAGGCGCGCATTGGCCAACAGGCCCAGGTCGCAGTCATGCAGCCGGTCGAGCAAGGCATCCTGAACCACGCGGTTCTCGACGATATGCCCCAGTACGTCAGCGTGCACGCTGGCCGCCGAAAAGTGGATCTGCCCCGTACCGCTGCCATCCCACACCTGCATCTCGCCGTAGGGGCTGGCACGCCGTTCGACGATGCCTTCCCACACGCCAAGTCGCTCGAGAATGCGCTGGCTGGCGGCCGACAAGGCGCTCACGCGAGGCTCGAAGGCCGCCTCAAGGTCGAACGGCTTGACACTCAGCGGGCTGCCGTCGAGCAACAGCACCTGCAGGCCACTGCCCTGCAACGCCAGCGCGAGCGCGCTTCCGACCATTCCGGCCCCGACAATCAGCACATCTGCGCGCATGTCCATGCTTTAAGCCTTGTCTCGTGTGCGGCACAGGCCGCGAATAAAGAAGTGGGCCGGTTCAAACATCGGGACGCGTGCCCAGCCCCATGGCCTGGCGGGCGAACCAGCGTTTGGCCGGTGGCAGTAGATCCAGCCCCAGCAGCCCGAGGTTGCGGCCCAAGGCCACTACCGGTTGTGCGCTGCCAAACAAACGCGTGACCTGGTCGGAGAAGCCCACGGTCAGGTTCTGGTCCAGGCGCTGGCGCTCGCGATAGCGCTGCAGGGTCGCCAGGTCACCCGGTATCGCCGGCCCGGCCAACAACGCCTCGGCCAGGGCACTGGCATCGCGCAGGGACAGGTTGAACCCTTGCCCGGCGATCGGGTGCAGGCTGTGGGCGGCATTACCGAGGATGACCAGGTGCGAACGTACCTGCTCTTCGGCCTCCACCAACGTCAATGGGTACAGGTGACGGGCGCCGACTTGCTTGAGGGTACCCAGGCGATAGCCGAACACGCCCTGCAGCTCGCTCAGGAAACTGCGCTCGTCGAGGTTGGCCAAGCGCTGGGCGTCCATGCCAAGCCGCGTCCAGACCAGTGCACAACGGTTGTCCGGCAACGGCAGCAGAGCCATCGGGCCTTCATCGGTGAAGCGTTCGAAGGCCTCGCCGTTGTGAGCTTCGCTCGGCGTGATGTTGGCGATCAAGGCGCTCTGGTTGTAGGGGCGGGTTTTGACCCCGATGCCCAGTTGCTCGCGCAAACCGGAGCGACCACCGTCGGCCAGCACCGCCAGGTCGCATTCCAGCACGGTCTCATCGTTAAGCGTCAGGCGATAGCCGTCGGGCAGCGGCTCCAGGCGGGTCACTTCTGCCGGGCAGCGCCAGCTGATCACGTCTTTGTCCAGACCTTGCCACAGGCATTGGCCGAGCCAGGCGTTTTCCACCACGTAACCCAGGGCAGGCACGCCCTCCTCCAAGGCCGACAACCGCGCGGTGGAGAAACGACCACGGTCCGACACATGAATCTGCTTGATCGGCTCGGCGCGACGGGAGATTTGCTGCCACAGGCCCAGGCGCTGATAAATCTGCCGGGCACCAAACGACAGCGCCGATGAACGCGCGTCATAGCTGGGTTGGTAAGTGTCACCGGGGGCGAACGGCTCGATCAGCACGATCTTCCAGCCCCGTGCCTTGGCCCCGGCCTGCAGTGCCAGCGCCAGGCTAGCACCTACCAGGCCGCCACCGATAATCGCCAGGTTGACGCGGCTCATCGGGCAGCCGCCATCAACGCTTCGATGTCAGCGACGGTCTTGGGCACGCCGCCGGTCAGGATTTCACAGCCTTGCTTGGTCACTACCACGTCGTCCTCGATGCGTACGCCAATGCCACGCCACTTCTTTGCCACGTTCTGGTTGTCCGGCGCGATATAAATCCCCGGCTCCACGGTCAATGCCATGCCGACTTCCAGCACACGCCATTCACCGCCCACCCTGTATTCGCCCACATCGTGCACATCCATGCCCAGCCAATGGCCGGCGCGATGCATGTAGAACGCGCGGTAGGCCTCGCTGGCGATCAGTTCATCGACATCGCCCTGTAACAACCCCAAGTCCACCAGCCCCGTAGTGATGACGCGCACCGTCGCCTCATGGGCCTGGTTCCAATGCTTGTTCGGCGCGATCTCGGCAAAGGCGGCTTCCTGGGAGGCCAGCACAATTTCGTAGATCGCCTTTTGCTCGGGCGAAAACTTGCCGTTGACCGGCCAGGTGCGGGTGATGTCACTGGCATAGCAGTCGATTTCGCAACCGGCGTCGATCAGCACCAGGTCACCGTCCTTGAGCACTGCGTCATTGCGCTGGTAATGCAGGATGCAGCTGTTGCGCCCGGCGGCGACGATGGAGCCATAGGCCGGCATCTTGGCACCGCCCTTGCGGAACTCGTAATCCAGCTCGGCTTCCAGGCTGAACTCATACAAGCCGGCGCGACTGGCCTGCATCGCCTTCACGTGGGCCGCACAGGAGATACGTGCAGCCTCACGCATCACCTTCACTTCTGCCGCCGATTTATACAGGCGCATGTCGTGGAGCAGATGATCCAGGGCAACAAATTCGTTCGGCGGCTGCGCGCCCAGGTGTGCTTTGGAGCGGATCACGTTGATCCACTCCATCAGGTGCCGGTCGAACTCGGCGTTGCTGCCCATGGCCGAATACACCCGGTCGCGGCCTTCGATCAGGCCGGGCAGGATGTCGTCGATATCGGTGATGGGAAAGGCGTCGTCGGCGCCAAAATCACGCACTGCGCCTTCGGTGCCGGCGCGCAGGCCGTCCCACAATTCGCGTTCGGCATTGCGCTCGCGACAGAACAGCACGTACTCGCCGTGCAAGCGACCGGGCATCAGCACGATCACCGCTTCAGGCTCGGGGAAGCCGCTCAGGTACTGGAAGTCGCTGTCCTGGCGGTATACGTGCTCGACATCACGGTTGCGGATCGCCACGGCGGCGGCCGGCAGGATCGCGATGCTGTTGGGTTCCATCTGCGCCATCAGCGCCTTGCGGCGCCGGGTGTATTCCGCTCTGGGGATATGAATCATGGGCAGATGGGCGTCCTTTCTTAATGCAGCGAAGGCTTGGGGGCAGCCGGCTCAGCGGACTTGCGGGTCTCGGTGAACAGCAGCAGCGGAGCGACGCGCAGGTATTCCATCACTTCCATGTAGTCGCTTTCACCGTCTTCGGACTCTTCCAGGGCGTCTTGCACCTGGGAGATGGCTGCCAGGTCCTGCAACACTTCCTTGGCGTCGGTGCTCAACTCCAGGCCGGCGGCGTTGACGCCAAAACCGTGGAGGAAGCCCTGGCACCATTGGCCCAGCGCTGCAGCGCGCTCGGTGAGTGGCGCGTCGTCGGTCGGCAGCAGCAGCACCACGGTGACATCGTCTCCCGTCAGCTCGCCCTTGACCATTTCCTGCAGGCCGATCAGCGCGTTGCGCACGTTATCTTCTGGCTCTTTCTCCAGCAGCTCGGCCACATCGGCCAGCCAATTGTCCGCGTCAAAGCCGACACCTGTGCAGCTGCGGCCCACCAGCACACCGTGCAGTTCGGCAGGCGAGCAAGGATGACCGCTGGTGCTCAGCAGTTTGGAAAAAGCATCATACGGGGAGTTCTGAATAGGCATGGTGAGCTAGGCGCCAGACGGCGCAATGTCTAGAATGAAGCGCTGTATCCTAGCACCGGCAGACGTACCAAGACTATCGAGGGCGTCAGATCGTTTATCCTGAAGTTGCCATTCATCAGACAAATCCAGTGGAACCCAATGGAAGACACCGACCTGCAAGCGCTGATGGCCAGACTCGAACTGCTAATTGATCGGGTCGAGCAACTTAAGAGTCAAAACGGACTCCTATTAGCTCAGGAAAAGACCTGGCGCGAGGAACGCGCTCACCTCATTGAAAAAAACGAAATCGCCCGGCGTAAGGTCGAATCGATGATTTCGCGCCTGAAGGCCCTGGAGCAAGACTCATGAGTTCAAGCAATAGCGTAACCGTGCAGATCCTCGATAAAGAATATTCGATCATTTGCCCCCAGGAAGAGCGCAATAACCTGGTGAGCGCCGCCCGTTACCTGGATGGCAAGATGCGTGAGATCCGCAGCAGCGGCAAAGTGATCGGTGCCGACCGTATCGCGGTGATGGCCGCGCTGAATATTACCCACGACTTGCTGCATAAGCAGGAACGGCCTGACGTACAGGCCAGCGGGTCGACGCGTGAGCAGGTGCGTGACCTGCTGGAACGCGTGGATCTGGTGCTTTCCAGCGATTCGGACGCACCCAAGGGCTGATTGACGCCTCGGTTTAAGGTATACTCGCCCCACTCCCTGGCGTGTTTGCCAGTCGGCGATGTCCCTGAGCCGATTCGCACTACCCTGGAAGTTGCACGTTGGGCTGGTGTGCATGTCCGCTAGACGGAAAGCCTTAAAGCCTACTGCTTCTTCCACCTTGAACTTTCGGGTTCAAGGGCTAAGTCGACAGCGGCTCTGTCGGGGAGCCTGAATTCCCAAACTCAATGCCAGTCTCAGGACTGGCATTGTTTTATGAGCCGAAAAACCATGACCGAACCTGCGCCGCTTTCCCGTCCGCAACTTCGACGCATGTTGCGCAAGGCCCGCCGCGAACTATCGCCGAGCGAGCAGCGCAAGGCCGCCCATGGCTTGTATCGGCAACTGGCACAGCATCCGCTGTTTCGCCGGGCCAGGCATATCTCCTTGTATCTACCGACAGACGGCGAAATCGATCCGCGCTTGCTCTTGCGCGCCGCTCAGCGTCGGGGCAAGGCCACCTATCTACCGGTACTCAGCGCCTGGCCACGGACCAAAATGGTGTTCCAGCGTGTGCGACCTGGGGATAAGTTGTCGCCCAATCGCTTTCGCATTCTTGAACCGCAAGTGAATGCCAACCGCCAACGCCAGGTCTGGGCGCTTGATCTGGTGCTGTTACCGCTGGTGGGGTTCGATGATGTGGGCGGGCGCCTGGGCATGGGCGGTGGGTTTTATGATCGCAGCCTGGCTTACCTGTCGCGCCGTCAGAGCTGGCGCAAGCCGACGCTGTTGGGGCTGGCCCACGAATGTCAGAAAGTCGATCGCCTGACGCAGGCAAGCTGGGATGTGCCGCTGGCGGGCACCGTCACCGATAGGCAGTGGTATGTCGCGCAAGCGCCGCTGCAAACAGCGACGCCTTGAAAGGAAGGGTTAACGCTTGAACGGTTGCTGCTGAGCCAATTCAATCGGCGCATCGGTCTTGTTCGACCACAGGCTCTGGGCATATCCCGTGGTCACGACGCCCAGACCAAACAAAATAACCAAAATCCATAGTAAATCCGGTTTACGTTGCATCGATTGCCCCCCTTCAGGCACCTCGTACACGATGACAACAACGTTCCAAAGTAGTCCGTTGCAGCTGCGTCAAGCTTTAAAAGGCGGCATTCTGCGGTAACGTGAACCAACACGCAAACCTTGACGCCAACCGACTGTCGGTTTGTCATGGAATTGCCTGACAACTTGCCCAATGCCTTTTTCAGGAGCCTAAAAATGGCCTATTGGCTGATGAAATCCGAGCCCGATGAACTCTCCATCAACGGCCTGGAAAAGCTCGGCGAAGCCCGCTGGGACGGGGTGCGCAACTATCAGGCGCGAAACTTCCTACGAGCCATGGCCGTGGGCGATGAGTTTTTCTTCTACCACTCCAGTTGCCCCGAGCCGGGCATTGCCGGCATCGGCAAAATCATCGAAGCGGCGTATCCGGACCCGACAGCACTGGAACCTGAAAGCCACTATTTCGACGCCAAGGCCAGCGCGGAAAAAAATCCGTGGAGCGCCATCAACGTCGCTCACGTGAAAACCTTTCCCAAAGTACTGAGCCTCGGCTACCTGAAACAGCAAGCGGCTCTTGCCGAACTGCCATTGGTGCAAAAAGGCAGCCGGCTTTCAGTGATGGCCGTCACGCCTGAGCAATGGGCCGCCGTGATCAATCTGCTTTAACTGACCGGCATCAAGTCCTCGCCAGGGCACACCGGTCACACTAGGACGTTAATGCCGCAGGATGCAGCCATGTCAACGAACCACACTCTGTCGCGCCTGTTTGCCAGCGCACTGATAGCCCTGCTGATCGGTGCCGGTGGCTTCGGTTACTGGCGCTCCACCCAGGACCGCTTGCCCGCCGGCTTGAGCATGGGCAACGGTCGCCTGGAATCCACCGAAGTGCAGATCGCCGCCAAGATCCCCGGACGCCTGGCCGAAGTGCGGGTGGATGAAGGCGACAAAGTGCTCAAAGGCCAACTCCTGGCGCGCATGGACACCCGCACCCTTGAAGCCCAACGTGCCCAGGCCGAAGCCGAAGTACTGCGCGCCAAGGAAAACTTCGCGGCCGCCGAGGCCAATGTGCAATTGCGCCAAAGCGAGCAACTGCTGGCCAACCAGGAACTCAAGCGTACCCAGGAACTGTACAAGCGGGGCTTCGCCAGCAGCCAGTTGATCGACCAGCAGCAGGCGCGCCAAAACACCGGCAATGCTGCCGTGATTGCCGCACAAGCCCAGGTCAACTCGGTGAAGGCCGCCATCGGCGCCGCCGAGGCCCAAGTCGCCCAGCTCACCAGCGAGATTGACGACAGCAGCCTACGCGCGCCGATCGACGGGATTATTCAGCTCCGCCTGGCCGAACCTGGCGAAGTGCTTGGCGCGGGTGGACGCGTGTTGTTGCTGATCGATCCGAATGATCAGTACATGAACCTGTACCTGCCCGCCTCCGTCACCGGGCGCCTGACCGTCGGCAGTGACGCACGCATCGTGCTCGACGCCCTCCCTCAGCAACCGCTGCCGGCAACCATCAGCTTTGTTGCCGCCAAATCCCAGTTCACCCCCAAAGAGGTGGAAACCCGTGACGAACGCCAGAAGCTGGTGTTTCGCGTCAAATTGCGCCTGACCCAACCCAGTGTCGTGCCCCAAGCCAAACCAGGCATGCCCGGTGCCGGCTATGTGCGCACCGCTGACATCGCCTGGCCGGCCAATCTGCAATGACCGGCCTGGCGCTGCATGCCACGGGGATCAACCACCGCTACGGCAAGCAACCGGCACTGGTCAACATTGCCTTCAGCCTGCCCGCCGGCACCCGGTGCGGGTTGATCGGCCCGGATGGTGCCGGCAAATCGAGCCTGCTGGGGTTGATCGCCGGAGTCAAAAAGCTCCAGGAAGGCCAATTGGAAGTACTCGGCGGCTCCATCGAAGACCGCCGCCACCGTAACAGCCTGTACCCGCGCATCGCCTTCATGCCCCAGGGCTTGGGCGGCAACCTGTACCCCGAGCTGTCCATCAACGAAAACATCCGCTTCTTCGCCACGCTGTTCGGCCTGTCGCAAGCCGATTGCGAACAGCGCATGCACAACCTGCTGCTGGCCACCGACCTCGCACGCTTCGCCGAGCGCCCCGCCGGTAAACTCTCCGGCGGCATGAAACAAAAGCTAGGCCTGTGTTGCGCGCTGATCCATGACCCGGACGTGTTGATCCTCGACGAACCCACGACGGGCGTCGACCCACTGTCACGCCGACGCTTCTGGGAACTGGTTGAAACCGTACGCAGCGAACGCCCACAACTGACACTGCTGGTGGCCACGGCCTACATGGAGGAAGCCGAGCAGTTCGAACACTGCCTGATGCTTGATCGCGGCAAGCTGATTGCGGATGGCCTGAGCCGCGAGCTGGCCGCCGCCACGCCCAGCGGCAAACTGGACGATGCGTTCACTCACTTCCAGGGTCACAGCGCCCACGACAACCAGCCGCTGGTGATTCCATCGCGTGCAGGCGACAACGCCGCAATCGCCATCGAAGCCCACGACCTGACCCTGCGCTTCGGCGACTTCACTGCCGTCGATAAAGTCAGTTTCGCCATCGGTCGTGGCGAGATTTTTGGCTTCCTCGGCTCCAACGGCTGCGGCAAGACCACCACCATGAAAGTGCTCACCGGGCTGATGCCGGCCACCGAAGGCAGCGCGACGCTGCTGGGCAACCCGGTGAACGCCAAGGACCTGGCGACCCGCAAGCGCGTGGGGTTCATGTCGCAAAGCTTCTCGCTGTACGGCGAACTCAGCGTGCGGCAAAACCTGGTGCTTCATGCGCAATTGTTCGACTTGCCCAAGGCCGACAGCGGCCCACGCATTGATGAACTGATCCAGCGCTTCGACCTGGGGGAGGTGGCCGAGCAACCTTCCGGCGAATTACCCCTCGGCCTGCGCCAGCGCTTGTCGCTGGCCGTGGCGGTGCTGCATCGACCTGAAGTGCTGATCCTCGATGAACCGACCTCGGGCGTCGACCCGGCCGCCCGGGATGACTTCTGGCGGCTGCTGATCGAGCTGTCCCGGGAGCAGGGCGTGACGATCTTCCTGTCCACTCACTTCATGAACGAAGCCCAGCGCTGCGACCGTATTTCCCTGATGCACGCGGGTAAAGTGCTGGCCTGTGACACACCGCAGGCACTGCAACAGCAGTTCCACGGCGACACCCTCGAAGCGGCCTTCGTCACCTGCCTGGAGCAGGCCCAAGGTGGGCCGGAACCCACTGCGCCCAGCGCCACCGTCAGCGAAGCCGGCGCGCCGCCCGTCAGCAAGCGCGGTTTCAGCCTGGCCCGGCTGTTGGCCGTGGCCAGTCGCGAAGGCAAGGAGTTGCTGCGCGACAAAGTGCGCATGGCCTTCGCCCTGCTCGGGGCGATGTTCATGATGGTGATCTTCGGCTACGGCATTTCCCTGGACGTGGAAAACCTCGCCTTCGCCGTCTATGACCAGGATCAGAGCCCACAAAGTCGCGCCTACCTGGAAGCCTTTCGCAGCTCGCGCTACTTCGCCGAACAAGCGCCGATTCACGACGCCAACGAACTGCACCGGCGCCTGCAACGCTCGCAAATCAAACTGGCCCTGGAGATCCCACCCGGTTTTGGCCGCGACCTCTATGCCGGGCGTCAGCCCACGGTGGCCGCCTGGCTCGATGGCGGCATGCCGTTTCGTGCGGAAACCAGCCGCAACTATGTAGAGGCGGTGCACCTGGGCAATCTCCAACAGTTGGCCGAACTGAGCAGCCTGCCCCGGGGTAACCAGGCCGCGGCCAAGCTGGAAACGCGCTTTCGCTACAACCAGGACGTGGTCAGCGTCAATGCCATCGGCCCGGGAGTAATGGCACTGATTCTGGCGTTTATCCCGGCCATGCTCACGGCCCTGGGCATTGTGCGCGAGAAAGAACTGGGCTCGATCACCAACTTCTATGCCACGCCCCTGACGCGCCTGGAGTTCCTGCTGGGCAAGCAGGCACCGTACCTGGCCGTCAGCCTGGTCAACCTGGCGCTGCTGGTGGCGATGAACCGTTGGCTGTTCGGCGTGCCCTTCAAGGGCAGCGGTGTGGCCCTGGCATTCGGCGGTTTGTTGTATGTGCTGGCCACCACCAGCATGGGTCTGCTGATTTCTGCGTTCACCCGCACCCAGATCGCGGCGATCCTCGGCACCATGATTATCACCAGCCTGCCGACCATCCAGTTTTCCGGGCTGATCGTGCCGCGTTCGTCCCTGGAAGGCGCGGCCGCGTTGATGGGCACGCTGTTCCCGGCGGGACACTTCCTGGACATCGCCGTAGGCACCTTCACCAAGGCCCTGGACCTGCGCCAGTTGTGGCCGCAATGCCTGGCGCTGTTCGGTTTTTTCGTCGGGTTCACCGGGTTGAGCCTGATCATGCTCAAGAAGCAGGAGGCCTGATGCACAGGTTCGCGCATATCCTGCGCCTGGGGATCAAGGAACTGACCAGCCTGCGCCACGACAGCGTGCTGCTGTTGTTTCTGTTCTACGCCTTCACGGTGGCCATCTACATGCCCGCCGCCGGTTCGGTGATCGGTGTGCATAACGCCAGCGTGGCCATTGTCGATGAGGACCACAGCGCGCTCTCGCGGCAGATGGCCGAAGCGTTGCAGCCGCCCGAGTTTCAGCCGCCTGTGCCGTTGGCCTACGATCAGTTGGACAAGGTCATGGATAGCGGCGCGTATACCTTTGTGATCAATGTGCCGGCCAACTTCCAGTCGGACCTGTTGGCGGGTCGCCAACCGGACATCCAAGTGAACGTAGACGCCACGGCGATGAGCCAGGCATTCATGGGCGCAGGCTATATCGGCAGGATTTTCCAGCGTGAACTGCAGCGCTACAGCGACCAGGCCAATGCCGCCGGCAAGGTACCGGCGCAACTGACCACGCGCGCATTATTCAATACCAACCTGGAGGGTGGCTGGTTCCTGGCGGTGATCCAGATCGTCAACAACATCACCATCCTCGCCATCGTATTGACCGGCACCGCGCTGCTGCGTGAGCGTGAACACGGCACCCTCGACCATTTGCTGGTGCTGCCACTGACCGCTCTGGAAATCATGCTGGCGAAAATCTGGAGCAACATGCTGGTGGTGGTGCTGTGTACCTGGCTGTCCGTGGAATGGGTGGTCAAGGGCCTGCTCGGCGTGCCGCTGGCCGGTTCCCTGAGCCTGTTCCTGCTGGTCACGGCGCTGTACCTGTTTGCCAGCACCGCCCTGGGGATTTTCCTCGCCACCCTCGCCCGCTCGACGCCTCAGTTCGGCTTGCTGGCGATCCCGGTGATCATCCCGATGCTGCTGCTCTCCGGTGGCAGCACGCCGCTGGACAGCATGCCCGAATGGTTGCAGTGGGTGATGCAGGGCTCGCCGTCAACGCACTTTGTGAGCCTCAGTGCGGCGATCCTGTTCAGGGATGCCGGCGTGAGCGTGGTGTGGCCGGACCTGTTGGCACTGGCGGGAATCGGGCTGGTGTTCTTTGCGGTCGCGTTGGCCAGGTTTCGTAAAAGCCTGGCCTCCTGAGGCGCCTGTACCGCCGTCATCGGGGGCAAGCCCCCTCCCACACCCGAGCAAATGTGGGAGGGGGCTTGCTCCCGATAGTCGCGCAGCGACTTACTGGATGATCAGGTTGTTGAACAACAGGTCTTCCACCATCGGCTTACCGGTTTCGTCATTCATGACTTGCTGGGTCTGCTTCAAGGCTTCCTGGCGCAGTTTCTCTTTGCCTTCGACCGTGCTCATGGCCTCGTTGGTCTGCTGGGTGAACAGCGCCACCAATTGGTTACGAATCAATGCATCGTTGGCTTTGACCGCAGCAGCGGCTTCAGGCCCGGTCACACGCAGCGCGATGTCGGCCTTGTACACCTTGAGTTTCGCCGTACCGTCCAGGCCGTAGTTGCCCACGAACGGCGGCGTCAGGCTGATATAGCTGACCTTCGGCGCCTCGCCTTCTTTGGCTTCTTCGGCCTGGGCCGCCATCGGCAAGGTCAGGGCCAGCATCAACAGAATCCACGCTTTCACAGTTCAATCCTCACATTCGGTTGCCCGGTAGCATAACGCTAGCAAGGCTGAGCACAAGCTTATGGCGGCTTATCAGGCCCGGGCATGCTCGTTGACCCACCGGCGTACCCTCCTACACTTATCGGCCACGACGCCAAAAGGAATAGTCCGATGAAAGCTGTGCTGTGCAAAGCCTTCGGCCCCGCCGAAACCCTGGTGCTGGAAGAGATCGAGAGCCCGGCGCTCAAGAAGAACGAAGTCCTGCTGGACGTGCACGCTGCCGGGGTGAACTTTCCGGACACCTTGATCATCGAGGGCAAATACCAGTTCAAGCCGCCCTTCCCATTCTCGCCGGGTGGCGAGGCAGCGGGCGTCATCAGTGCGGTCGGTGAAAACGTCAGCCACTTGAAAGTCGGTGACCGGGTCATGGCGCTGACGGGCTGGGGCAGCTTTGCCGAGCAGGTCGCTGTGCCGGGCTACAACGTGCTGCCGATTCCACCGAGTATGGATTTCAACACCGCCGCCGCATTCAGCATGACCTACGGCACCTCGATGCACGCGCTGAAACAACGCGCCCACCTGCAACCCGGTGAAACCCTGCTGGTGCTCGGTGCCTCCGGTGGCGTGGGCCTGGCGGCCGTGGAGATCGGCAAGGCCATGGGCGCCCGAGTGATCGCCGCCGCCAGCAGCGCCGATAAACTGGCCGTGGCCAAGGCCGCCGGCGCCGATGAGCTGATCAACTACAGCGAGGCGAGCCTCAAGGAAGAAATCAAACGCCTGACCAACGGTAACGGCGTCGATGTGATTTACGACCCGGTGGGCGGCGATCTATTTGATCAGGCCATTCGCTCGATTGCCTGGAACGGCCGCCTGCTGGTGGTGGGTTTTGCCAGTGGGCGCATTCCCGAACTGCCGGTGAACCTGGCCCTGCTCAAGGGCGCGGCCGTGGTCGGGGTGTTCTGGGGCTCGTTCGCCCAGCGCCAGCCACAGGACAATGCGGCGAACTTCCAGCAATTGTTCACCTGGCATGGCGAGGGCAAGTTGAAGCCGTTGGTGTCGCAGGTGTACCCGCTGGAGCAAGCGGCTCAGGCGATCAATGACTTGGGGCAGCGCAAGGCAGTGGGCAAAGTGGTCGTCCAAACCCGCTAATCAACTTGAAATGCGGGCAAATGTGGGAGGGGGCTTGCCCCCGATAGCAGGGTGTCAGTCACTGTATTTATTGACTGACCCACCGTTATCGGGGGCAAGCCCCCTCCCACATTTTGATCTGCATTATTTCCAAGAAGCAGATTACGACCCACGCTTGTCTATTTGCGACATGTTCGTAAGAGAACATGCAATCGCTCCGTTTTCCTGTGTTTGCAGATCAGAGGCGATGCTATTTTCGGTAACGAAACTGTAACATTCGCATCCGCAGTCAAAACAAGAAATTTGGAGCTCTTGAATGTTTGCTTTCTTTCGTCCTGCCGCACACCAGGCACCCCTGCCTGAAGAAAAAATAGACAGTACCTACCGACGGCTGCGCTGGCAGATCTTCGCCGGTATCTTCTTCGGTTACGCCGGGTACTACCTACTGCGCAAAAACTTTTCGCTGGCCATGCCCTACCTGATCGACGAGGGTTACACCCGTGGCGAGCTGGGCCTGGCGATGTCGGCGATCGCGATTGCCTACGGTCTGTCCAAGTTCCTGATGGGCCTGGTGTCCGACCGCTCCAACCCCCGCTACTTCCTGACCTTCGGCCTGCTGGTCTCAGCGGGGGTGATGTTCATTTTCGGTTTCGCACCTTGGGCAACGTCCAGCGTGACCATGATGTTCATCTTGTTGTTCATCAACGGCTGGGCCCAGGGCATGGGCTGGCCACCCAGTGGGCGGACCATGGTGCACTGGTGGTCGCAGAAAGAACGCGGCGGCGTGGTGTCGGTATGGAACGTGGCGCACAACGTCGGCGGCGGCCTGATCGGCCCGCTGTTCCTGCTGGGCATGGCCTGGTTCAATGACTGGCACGCGGCGTTCTACGTCCCGGCCACCGTGGCATTGCTGGTGGCGGCCTTTGCCTTCATTACCATGCGCGACACGCCGCAATCGGTGGGCCTGCCACCGATCGAGCAATACAAGAACGATTACCCGGAAGGTTACAGCGCCAGCCACGAAGAAGAATTCAGCGCCAAGGAAATTTTCGTCAAATACGTACTGCGCAACAAAATGCTGTGGTACATCGCCTTCGCCAACGTGTTTGTCTACCTGCTGCGCTACGGCGTATTGGACTGGGCACCGACGTACCTCAAGGAAGCCAAGCACTTCGACGTGGACAAAACCTCGTGGGCGTACTTCTTCTACGAGTGGGCCGGTATTCCCGGTACGCTGCTGTGCGGCTGGATGTCGGACAAGATCTTCCGTGGCAATCGTGGCCTGACCGGCGTGGTGTTCATGGCGCTGGTGACCGTGGCGACCCTGGTTTACTGGCTCAACCCAGCGGGCAACCCGACCATCGATATGATCGCGCTGTTTTCCATCGGTTTCCTGATCTACGGCCCGGTCATGCTGATCGGCCTGCAGGCGCTCGAACTGGCGCCGAAGAAAGCTGCGGGAACCGCTGCGGGTTTCACCGGGCTGTTCGGTTACCTGGGGGGCTCGGTGGCGGCGAGCGCGGCCATGGGCTACACCGTCGACCATTTCGGCTGGAACGGTGGGTTTGTGTTGTTGGTAGGCGCGTGCCTGCTGGCCATCGCGTTCCTGGTTCCTACGCTGTGGCATACCAACAGCGTCAGCGAAGCGCGATCAGCTACCGCTTGAGCAATCCTTGGTACAGCGCTTGAGCCGCGCCTCCAGATTCTTATCTGGCATGGCGTGGCTACGCAGGGCGTTCACGGTCTGCTCGACATAATCGCGAGTGGTGCCGTAACGCCCGCAAGCGCTTTGCAGCACATGATTGAGTACGATATCCGGCAAGTTTCCGGCATAGCTGGGCAAATGCCGCTCCAACACAAACCCCAGCGCCTGCACCTGATTGCCATCTTCCAGGCGGCAACTGAGCCAGTGCGGCCGGTACGAGGGGTAAGGCATTTCGCGCTGCCATAAGGCGTACAACGAGGCTTCCAGTTGGTCTTCCGGCAAACGGTAGGCAAACCCGCTGCAGGAACCCCCGCGATCCAGGCCAAACACCAACCCCGGCAATTCCGGCGTGCCACGGTGCTCGTGAGACCACAGGTACAGGCCGCGGTGATAACCGTGGACTCGCGCCCGCACCCGCTCGGTCGACGAACATTCAGGACGCCAGATCAGCGAACCATAAGCAAATAGCCAGACCGGCCCTCCCTTATGCCGAGCCATAGTGGCCTGCATGGAGCTCATCAATTGTTCGTGAGTCAGTTGCGGCCCCAGATCGAGCCGCGGAGGGTAAGCCAATTGCAAAAGATCGGTTTCAATGGCGGTCATGGCGAAAAACAGTGCGCCCCCTGTGTATTACCAGTTGTAAGCAACTTTACCGTAATAAAACGCGCCGCTGTAACCGTACGGCGAAAAAGTGCTGTAGGCGAGATTGCCGCCGCTGCTGGCGTACGCGTTGACCTTCTCCGGGTATTTGTCGGTGATGTTGTCGCCGCCCAGGGTGAAGGTCCAGTTCTTCAACTTGTAGTCCGCCGAAAGGTCGAGCACCCAGGCGGCCTTGAAGGTCTGGTCGTTGACCTTGTCCGCCTGGTAACTGGTGAACTCGCCATAGCGCACCAGGTTGCTGTGCAGTGCCCAGTTGCCATAGGTGAAATCGTTACCCAGGCTCAACTTGTGCTGCGGTGTGGTATCGCCGAGCAAACCGATGCGCTCACGACGATCGACCCGCACCAGGTTGGCTCCCAGGCTGTCCAGGATCGCCGGGTTGGCTTTCACATCAGTAACCTGGGTGTGGTTGTAGTTGTAGCCGACGGTGCTATTCCAACGAATGCCGTTATCGAACAGGTAGCGATAGTTGGCCACCAGGTCGACGCCGTCGGTGCTGGTGTCAGTGGCATTGGTGAAGTAACGGGCGCTGGTGTAGTTGATGTTGCCGACACCGTTGGCTTGCAGGTACGCGATGGTCGCCGGGTTCAGGTTGAGGTTGGAGGACAGACTGATGCGGTCGCGGATATCGATGCGGTAGACGTCGAGCGTCACGGTCAGGTCATCGGTCGGCTCCAGCACCAGGCCGAGACTGTAGTTGCGCGATTTCTCGGGCTTCAGGTCTTCAGCACCGAGCAAGCGGGCGACTTGGCTGCTGGCCGGAAAGGTGCCGGCCTCCTGGACAGTGCTGCCGATCAGTTGCGACGAGGTGTAGGCAAAGTTCTGTTGGGCCAGGGACGGCGCGCGGAAACCGTTGGAAAGGCTGCCGCGCAAGGCCACTTGCGGGGTGAAGTCATAGCGGGCCGACAGCGAACCGCTGACGTTGGAGCCGAAGTCGCTGTAATCCTCATGCCGCACGGCGGCCGAGGCGCTGAGTTTTTCGGTGAAATTGGTTTCCAGGTCCAGGTATTGGGCCCAGTTATGACGAGAGGTGCTGCCGGCGTCGGCGTCGCGGAACCCACCTAAGCCCGAACTGCCGGTCTGGTAGTAGGACGCCGGCTCGCCCGCTTCGATTTGATAACCCTGGCGCAGGTATTCGCCACCCAAGGCCACCGAAACAGGATAGGGCAAGAACCCCACGTCGAACTCTCGCGACAGGTCCAGGCTGACTTGGCGCTGGTCATTGCTCAGGGTGCCGTTGTTGAATTTGCGCGGCGTGGCCAAGCCAAGGGAGGTGTTGATGGTTTCGGTCCCCAACTCGTATTGGTTCTTGCCGTAGTTGGCCGACAGGTCGTAATGCCAGTCATAGGCCAGCAAGCCGCGCAAGCCCACGACCAGTGAGGTGTCTTCCAGGTTGCCTTTGATCAACGGCAGGTAGCCATTAGGGTTGAGCGCCGCAATGTTGTTGGACGCATTGCTCGCCCGGTAAAACGCAGCCGTCTCGCCGCGCCGCTTGCTGTAGCCGCCAAAGCTATAGAGTTCGGCCGCATCGCTGAACGCATATTCGCCGTTGAACTGGAACTTGCCTTCATCCGTGGCCGGTTCGCCCTGGCGGAACACTCGTTGGCCATAGGTCGTGGAGCCTACGCTGGCGGGGCGAAAATCGTTGCCGGCGCGGTTGGTGTAATCGTTGTCGGCCCCTTCGCCCGAGAGATTGATAAAGCCGTTATCGCCCAGCGCCAGCCCGGTGTTGCCGCTGAGGTTGCGCTGGATACCATCACCTTTTTTGTATTGGCCGAACTTGCTGGAGATCGAGCCGCCGTGGTCGGCGTGCTTGAGGATTACGTTGATCACCCCGGCAATCGCATCCGAGCCGTAACGGGCGGACGCGCCATCGCGCAGCACTTCGATATGGTCTACCGCCGACAGCGGGATCGCATTCAAATCCGCCGGCGCAGAACCACGCCCCACGGCACCGCCGAGATTGACGAAAGCGCTGGTATGCCGCCGTTTTCCGTTAACCAGCACCAGGACTTGATCCGGCGACAGGCCGCGTAACTGTGCCGGGCGCACCAGTTCGGCACCGTCCACCAGGCTCGGACGGGGGAAGTTGATCGATGGAATCAACCGTGCGAGTACCGCGCCCAACTCATCGGAGCCGGTGCTGCGCAGGGCTTCACCGGAAATCACATCGACAGGCGACAGCGATGCGCTGGCGGTGCGCTCTTGGGCGCGGGTGCCGGTGACGATCACGGTATCGAGTTTCGGTGCCTCAGCGGCGGCTTCGGCCGCGTGGACTGGATTAAATCCCACAGAGGTCAGCAAATTGGCCGACAAAAGTGCTGTGTACAACCTGTACGTCTTGTAGCTCCCCATACCGCTCCCCTTGGAATCTACTCGGAACTTCAATGCTCTGAGTTCTGACGATCGATCCGGCTGGCGGGCGGTGGCGGTCATTTATTGGTTATTGGCAGAAAGTCGGTAGTCCGTTGCTTATAGCTTAATAAGATATTTCTTACTTAAAAAATACCGAAATTGCATAAGCATAGGCGACCTGATTGTCAGCTCAGGTTCAGGCCACGCAGGACGCCAACCGTCAAACTGTGGCGTTCAGCGACCCACCCTAGCCGCCCCTTCAAACGACTACCGAGGTCGAACCATGAAATATCTTATTACCGGTCTGCTGCTATTGGCGCCGGCTGCCACAACGCTGGCCAGCGAAGACGAAAAAGGTTTCTGGTACGCACAGACCAGCCTGTACACCCGGCATTTTTCACCGGATCCACAGCACAATAACCATCAGGATCTGATCAACCTGGAGCGTAACGAAGCGTCAGGGCGGGTGTATGGCGCAGCGACGTTTCGTAACTCGTTCAGTCAGCGCTCTTACTATGTCTACGCCGGCAAGCGCTACGATATTGCTCAATCACCGCTCTACGTGAAGGTGACAGCGGGCGCACTCCAGGGTTATCGCGGCCAATACCGCGATAAAATACCGCTCAACCGATTCGGCGTGGCCCCGGCGATCATCCCCTCAGTGGGCGTGCATGTCGGCCCGGTGGCCAGTGAGTTCGTGCTGCTGGGTTTCAATGCCGCAATGCTCACGGCCGGCGCGCGTTTTTAAGGGCGAGGTGCGTAGGCAAATACGTCGGCACGCATCTGGTGTGCATCCATGCCGGCCTCGACCAGCGCATCCAAAGTGCCATAGATCATGGCCGGAGAGCCGCTGGCGTAGACATGGACGGCCTTGAGGTCGGCAATGTCTTCACACACGGCTTCATGCAACAACCCGCAACGCCCTTCCCAGCCGCATAGATCGCTGACCACTTTGTGCAGGAACAGGTTGGGCAGTTGCTGCCACTGTGGCCAGTGTTCGATTTCGTAGAAGTCTTCGGGTCGGCGCACGCCCCAATAGAGATGTACCGGGTGCTTGAAGCCAGAGGCGCGGCAATGCTCGATCAGGCTGTGCATCTGCGCCATGCCGGTACCGGCGGCGATCAACACCAGCGGCCCGTCGGGCAATTCGGCCAGGTGAGTGTCACCAAATGGCAGTTCGACGCGAGCCATCTGGTTACGCTGCAACTGGTCCAGCAGGTTGCGGGCACTGTCTTCGCGCGCCAGTACATGCAGCTCCAGATCGCGCCCGGCGTGGGGCGCTGAAGCCAGGGAGAATGCCGATTTCTCGCCGTTCTCCCGCTCGATCATCAGGTACTGGCCGGCGTGGTAACGCACCGCCTTACCGGCCGGCGCACGCAGGCGTACACGCCATACATCGCCGCCCACCTCCACGCACTCGCTCAGCTGGCACGACAATTTGCGCAACGGCAACTCTCCCGGCGCCAGCACGCCATCCCACAACACAATGCAATCTTCCAGCGGTTCTGCGATGCACGTGTAGAACTCACCGTGATCACGCACCTCACCGGCCTGCCGCACGCGGCCCTCCACCAACAGCGCCGCACACACATGGCACACGCCATTGCGACAGGCCTGAGGGCACTCATAGCCGAGGCGGCGCGCGCCTTCGAGGATTCGCTCGCCAGGGACCAGCTCCAGCACGGCGCCGGAAGGTTGCAGGGTTACACGCATCAATCTATTCCCAATTCTTTCCAGATCGCATCGACACGGGCAGTGACGGCCTCATCCTTGACGATTACTCGGCCCCACTCGCGGGTGGTCTCACCCGGCCATTTGTGGGTGGCATCCAGCCCCATCTTCGAACCCAGGCCCGATACCGGCGAGGCGAAGTCGAGATAGTCGATCGGCGTGTTGTCGATCATCACCGTGTCGCGCTTGGGGTCCATGCGCGTGGTGATGGCCCAGATCACGTCGTTCCAATCGCGGGCATTGATGTCGTCGTCGGTGACGATAACGAACTTGGTGTACATGAACTGTCGTAAAAACGACCATACACCCAGCATTACCCGCTTGGCATGCCCTGGGTATGACTTCTTCATGGTCACAACGGCCATGCGGTACGAACAGCCTTCCGGCGGCAGGTAGAAGTCGGTGATCTCCGGGAATTGCTTTTGCAGGATCGGGACAAACACTTCGTTCAATGCCACGCCGAGAATGGCCGGCTCATCCGGCGGACGGCCGGTGTAGGTGCTGTGGTAGATCGGCTTGATCCGGTGAGTGATGCGCTCCACGGTGAACACCGGGAAGCTATCGACTTCATTGTAATAACCGGTGTGGTCGCCGTAGGGGCCTTCATCGGCCATCTCGCCTGGATGAATCACGCCTTCAAGGATGATTTCCGCGGTGGCTGGTACTTGCAGGTCATTGCCACGGCACTTCACCAGTTCGGTACGGTTACCGCGCAGCAGGCCGGCGAACGCATATTCGGACAGGCTGTCAGGCACCGGGGTCACGGCGCCCAGGATGGTGGCCGGGTCAGCGCCGAGGGCCACGGAAACAGGGAACGGTTTACCCGGGTGTTTTTCGCACCATTCACGGTAATCCAGGGCGCCGCCACGATGGCTCAGCCAGCGCATGATGACCTTGTTACGGCCGATCACTTGCTGACGGTAGATGCCGAGGTTCTGACGTTCCTTGTTCGGGCCTTTGGTGACGGTCAGGCCCCAGGTGATCAGGGGGCCGACATCGCCGGGCCAGCAGGTCTGCACCGGGAGCATGGCCAGGTCGACGTCGTCGCCTTCGATGACCACTTCCTGGCAGACCGCGTCCTTGACCACTTTGGGGGCCATGGCGATGATCTTGCGGAAGATCGGCAGCTTCGACCAGGCATCCTTCAAGCCCTTCGGCGGCTCGGGCTCCTTGAGGAAGGCCAGCAGCTTGCCGATCTCGCGCAACTCGCTGACCGACTCGGCGCCCATGCCAAAGGCCACGCGCTCGGGCGTGCCGAACAGGTTGCCGAGCACCGGGATATCAAACCCGGTCGGGTTCTCGAACAGCAGCGCCGGGCCCTTGTTACGCAAGGTGCGGTCGCAAATCTCAGTCATTTCCAGCACCGGCGAAATCGGCATCTGGATACGTTTCAACTCTCCGCGCTGCTCAAGTTGCTGCACGAAATCCCGAAGATCCTTGAATTTCATTAACCATGCCACCCGTAAAATAGGCGTACATCCTACCTGCTCTGAGGGCGGCTGGCAGCTTATTGCACGCCATTATCCGTCACGGCAGAGGCATGCGACGCGTTGAACAAGGGTTCGAGGAACGCCTCGACAAACCGCGCGCCCACATCCGAGAGGTGATTGTCGTCGGTGTACAAGGAATGCCCCTCAAGTTCGACGCCGCACCATCCCCCGGCGTCGCACAGCCTGGAGGCCGGGTCCAGCAACATGACACCGGAGTCCGCCTTGGCAAGCTGCTCGAACACATCATTGATATAGGCTTGACGCTGGAGGTGATCCGCGACAGGCATGCCTTCTCTATCCGTCGGTCGCCCCAGCATTGCCAGGCGACTCAGACGATAAGGCGCGCTGAAGGGCAGCAGCGGCACCTCTTTGACCAACCACACCCGATGGCCGCCGGCGCGCAGCCGCTGGACTTGTGCACGCACAGCAGCGGCAAAAAGCTGCTCGGCGACAGCACGGTCATACTTGCCGGTCGCCGGGTCGTGAATCGAGGCGCCGGTATCACCGGAGTGTTCGCCATAGACATAGAGGCTCCAGCGCGCGGCCAGAACCACGTCGCTGAACGCCCCCTGCTCCAGCACTTTGGCGACGCGCTGATTGAACGCCTGGCATCCCGGTGTGCTTTCCTTGCGGTAGAACGGCGTACAACCTGAATACCCGGCCTGGGTAATGCTCAAGCCGTACCTGCTTGCGCCATCCTTGAGTGCGGGAATCAAGGCCGAAGCATGACTGTCGCCCCAGACCAGAACACGGCTGGTGGAGTCCGGGCCAAAATGACATAGCTCTCGATGATCGTTTTTCTTGTCATCCGACAGGCAATTCATCAGTTTAGGGCTCCAGACCCGCGCCTGGGCGAACTGCAACGCCTGCGGCGATAGCCGCCAAGGCGCGCCGTCCGTCCAGGTCATGCTTTTGCCGATAAGCCCCAGGCCGACCAACCCGATAACCGCCGCAACCAGAATTGAGCGCCGCCCCGCCAACAGCCGCTTCTCACGAAACGGCGCCTCGACGAAACGCCAGGACATGTAACCCAAGACCATACTCAAACCCAGCAATCCGCCAAGTTCCCATGCCGCCAGACCATCAAGGCTGGCGTATTTGCCATAGACCAGCACAGGCCAATGCCACAGGTACCACGAGTAGGAGATCAGCCCTATACCCACCATCACCCGGCTGCCCAGCAATTGCCCGACCAGTGTGACTTGCTGGCCGTTGGCCCAGATCAGCCCTACCACGCCCAATACCGGCAACAGCGCGGCAGCCCCCGGAAAATCCGTGGTGGCGTCATAACCGAACACCGCCACCAGGATCAGGGCCAGGCTGGCAAGACTTATACCTTGAGCCAATATTGGGCTTGCTCGATATGCCCGCAGCGGCATCACCGCCAGCAGGGATCCGGCCAGCAGCTCCCAGGCCCGCATGGGTAGCAGGTAAAAAGCTTTTTCTGGATAACGGGGCAGTGTCCAGACACAGGCGGCAAAGGACGCCAGCGCCAGGACCAACAAAGCCATGCGCCAGCGCTTTACCTGACTCGAGAGCAACGTCAGTAACAGCGGAAAAACAATGTAGAACTGTTCTTCAACCGACAGCGACCACGTATGCAGCATGGGCTTCATATCGGACGCTACATCGAAGTAGCCATCCTGGCGCATGAAAAACAGGTTTGAGATGAAAATTACCTGGTTGTGAATCGAACGCCCCAGTTCCTCGTAGTCCTTGGGCGCCAGCAGGAACCAGCCCACAACCACTGCCGTCAGCATCATCACGCACAGCGCCGGCAGGATACGTCGGGCGCGCCGGGCCCAAAAATCCACAAAGCTGAAACGCCCGGCTTCACGCTCGCGCCAAATGATCGTAGTGATCAGATAACCGGAAATCACAAAGAAAACATCAACGCCGACAAAGCCGCCAGTGAAGCCCGGCACGCCGAAATGAAACAGCACGACCGCAAGCACTGCGATGGCACGTAACCCGTCAATGTCTCGTCGATAAGCAAGGGTGGTCATAAATCAGTGAGCCAGTCAGGTAAAAAGTACAAAGATTAACAATGAAAGAGATTTTTTTGTTTCTTAACTGACACGTTCACGATGAAAAGCTCCCTTTCTCGATAAAAAAAAGGCGCCCCTGGGGCGCCATTCTTTCAGACCTGAAACGTCGTATTACTTACGCTTCATCGACAAGAAGAACTCGTCGTTGGTCTTGGTGGTTTTCAGCTTGTCGACCAGGAACTCGATGGCGGCGACTTCGTCCATCGGGTGCAGCAACTTGCGCAGAATCCACATGCGTTGCAGTTCGTCGTCGGCGGTCAGCAACTCTTCACGGCGGGTGCCGGAACGGTTGATGTTGATCGCCGGGAACACACGTTTCTCGGCAATACGACGGTCCAGGGGCAGTTCCATGTTGCCGGTACCCTTGAACTCTTCGTAGATCACTTCGTCCATCTTCGAGCCGGTTTCAACCAGCGCGGTGGCGATAATGGTCAGCGAGCCGCCTTCTTCGATGTTCCGCGCAGCGCCGAAGAAACGTTTCGGTTTCTCCAGGGCGTGGGCATCGACACCACCGGTCAATACTTTGCCGGAGCTTGGGATCACAGTGTTGTAGGCACGGGCCAGACGGGTGATGGAGTCGAGCAGGATCACCACGTCTTTCTTGTGTTCAACCAGGCGCTTGGCCTTCTCGATCACCATTTCGGCAACCTGCACGTGGCGGGTTGGCGGCTCATCGAACGTCGAGGCGACCACTTCGCCGCGCACGGTGCGCTGCATTTCAGTCACTTCTTCCGGACGCTCATCGATCAACAGCACGATCAGGTGAACTTCAGGATTGTTACGTGCGATGTTCGCTGCAATGTTCTGCAGCATGATGGTCTTACCGGCTTTCGGCGGTGCGACGATCAGACCACGCTGGCCTTTGCCGATCGGGGCGCACAGGTCGATTACACGACCAGTCAAGTCTTCGGTGGAGCCGTTACCGGCCTCCATCTTCATGCGCACAGTCGGGAACAGCGGGGTCAGGTTCTCGAAGAGAATCTTGTTTTTCGCGTTCTCGGGACGGTCGAAGTTGATCGTGTCGACCTTGAGCAGGGCGAAATAACGCTCGCCTTCCTTCGGAGGACGGATCTTGCCAACGATGGTGTCACCGGTACGCAAGTTGAAGCGACGGATCTGGCTCGGCGAGACGTAAATATCGTCTGGGCCGGCGAGATAGGAAGCGTCTGCAGAGCGGAGGAAGCCGAAGCCGTCCTGGAGAATCTCCAGCACGCCATCACCGGAGATTTCCTCGCCGCTTTTCGCGTGCTTTTTCAGCAGGGAGAAAATCACGTCCTGCTTGCGCGAACGGGCCATATTTTCTATGCCCATCTGTTCGGCCAATTCGAGCAGTTCGGTAATCGGCTTTTGCTTGAGTTCAGTCAGATTCATATAGGAATGACGTAATCATTTATGGAGGGGGGAAATTAAGCTTTTGGCTTAATGAGGCCGCGCCGCAGAGAAGGCGACAGGATCGCGTACTAATCGAAAAGGAATGCGTCGGCGACGGCTTGCAGGGGGCAGTGGAGAAACCAGTGCGGGGCCGAATGTACCACCTGAGTTTCGGAGCGTCTAGCCCTGTTTAACGAAAAAGCCCCGCGATTTGCGGGGCTTTTTTCACGACGCTTAGATGTTTGCGTCGAGGAAAGCTTGCAACTGGGACTTCGACAGCGCGCCCACTTTAGTAGCCGCAACCTCACCGTCCTTGAACAGCATCAGGGTCGGGATACCACGTACGCCATGCTTGGCCGGGGTTTCCTGGTTGTCGTCGATGTTCAGCTTGGCAATGGTCAACTTGCCTTCGTAAGTGGTTGCAATGTCGTCCAGGACCGGAGCGATCATTTTGCAAGGGCCGCACCATTCAGCCCAGTAGTCAACCAGCACCGGGCCTTGAGCCTTGAGTACTTCGGCCTCAAAGGTCGCGTCGGTGACGTGCTTGATAAGATCGTTGCTCATGGATGTCTCCGGATTGTAAGCAAAAAAAACGTTGCCCATCATAGCCGCCCTTCCCCCGTTCAGGAAGCCGCCTCTGATTGAGTCTTCCTATGACGGCGCATGAGTTTGGGTATAGCCCAACTCACGGCGCTACCGGGGTGACGAAGGCGATACCGGTACGCAACGCCGCGTTGCGCACGTGCTCCTGCATGCTTTTCTGCGCCGCCGCACTGGCGCGCCGTGCCAGGGCACGCAGGATCCTGCGGTGCTCCTGCCAGGTTTCCATGGCACGCTCCGGCCGGATGAACGGTAGTTTCTGGCTTTCCAGGAACACGTCGGCGCTGGCGCTCAGGATGCTCACCATCGCCTGGTTACCACTGGCCAGCAAGATGCGTTGATGGAATTCGAAGTCCAGCCGGGCGGCGGCTTCAAAATCACCCGCCTTGAGCACCTTGCGCATCGCCTCAAGGTTATCTTCCAACGTGTCCAGTTCATCAATCGTCAACATGACCGCCGCCAACCCCGCGGCAAACCCTTCAAGGGCATAGCGCAATTGGAAGATATCCGAGGGCGTGGCCTGGGCGGCGAAGGGCCAGGCAAACCCCGGGGTCTCCTGTACCTCTTGAACAAACACGCCTTTACCTGGCTGCACACTGACCACGCCCAAGGCACTCAAGGATGACAACGCCTCACGCAACGAGGCTCGGCTCACGCCCAACTGCACCGCCAGGTCGCGTTGGGACGGCAGCGCATCACCGGCGGCGAAGCCCTGCTCCTTGATCAGTTTGCGGATGGCCTGCAGGGCCGCTTCCGGTACGGCTTGGGCGATGGAATTCATAGAAGACTCAAGGTTCCAGAGAGCTGAGCGGCTAGTTGTAAAGCTATTCGCAGCCCTCGGCAAGCCGCGCCCCAAAGGGGCTCGCGCGGTTTTGGCAGCGCTCGAAAAGGGTGCGAAACGCCAGCCGACTGTTCAGACCAGTAAGACCACGAGGCTCAACAAATTCCAGCGTTCCAGAGCATTGGCAGTGTCATGGCATGGGCCATGCAATAGCTCCAGACAGAACATTCCCTCGTCTCTTCCGGAGAGTTGCCATGACCAAGCGCTACAGCGCCCTGCTCACTGCCTTGTTTGCCAGCCTGATGCTGGGCCAGGCACCCGCCCAGGCCAATGGTCTGGACGATATCGTTGCCCGCGGCACCCTCAAGGTCGCCGTACCCCAGGATTTCCCCCCCTTCGGCTCGGTTGGTCCCGATATGAAGCCTCGCGGCTTGGACATTGATACCGCCAAGCTGGTGGCCGACCAGCTCAAGGTCAAGCTGGAGCTGACCCCGGTCAACAGCACCAACCGCATCCCGTTTCTCACCACCGGCAAGGTCGACCTGGTGATTTCCAGCCTGGGCAAGAACCCCGAGCGAGAAAAAGTCATCGATTTCTCCAGGGCCTACGCGCCGTTCTACCTGGCCGTGTTCGGCCCGCCTGACGCGCCCATCAGCACCACCGACGACCTCAAGGGCAAGACCATCAGCGTGACCCGCGGCGCCATTGAAGACATCGAGCTGACCGCCGTGGCGCCCAAGGAAGCCACCATCAAACGCTTCGAAGACAACAACTCGACCATCGCTGCCTACCTTGCCGGCCAGGTCGATCTGATCGCCAGCGGCAACGTGGTGATGGTGGCGATCAGCGAGCGCAACCCGAAACGCGTACCGGCGCTGAAGGTGAAACTCAAGGACTCGCCGGTGTATGTGGGGGTGAACAAAAACGAGCCGGCCCTGCTGGAGAAGGTCAATCAGATTCTGGTCGCGGCCAAGGCTGACGGCAGCCTGGAAAAGAACGCGATGCAATGGCTCAAAGAGCCGTTGCCTGCCGATCTCTGAAGCGGAGCTGATCCATGGCCTATCAATTCGACTTTGTGCCGGTGCTGGCCAATACCGATCTGCTGTTGCGTGGCGCCTTGTTCACCCTTGAGCTGACAGCCATCGGCGCAATCCTGGGGGTGGCCCTGGGCACAGTCGGTGCCGTGGTGCGGGCGTGGAAGATTCAGCCATTTGCCTGGCTGTTCGGTGTGTATGTCGAGTTGATCCGCAACACGCCGTTCCTGGTGCAGTTGTTTTTCATCTTTTTCGGCCTGCCGTCCCTGGGGCTGAAAATCACCGAGTGGCAAGCCGCCGTGCTGGCAATGGTGATCAACCTGGGCGCTTACTCAACCGAGATCATCCGCGCCGGTATCCAGGCCATCCCTCGCGGGCAACTGGAAGCCGCCGCCGCGCTGGCAATGACGCGCTTCGAAGCGTTTCGCCACGTGGTATTGCTGCCGGCGCTGGGCAAAGTCTGGCCGGCCCTGAGCAGCCAGATCATTATCGTGATGCTCGGTTCGGCGGTGTGTTCGCAGATCGCCACCGAGGAACTCAGCTTTGCCGCCAACTTTATCCAGTCGCGCAACTTCCGAGCCTTTGAAACCTATGCCCTGACCACCTTGGTCTACCTGTGCATGGCACTGATGATTCGTCAGTTGCTCAACTGGATCGGTCGCCGATTTGTGATGAGGAACAGCCGATGAGTGATTTTTCCTTCTGGGATATCGTGCGCAACCTGGCCACCGGCCTGCAGTGGACCTTGATATTGTCGCTGGTGGCATTCATCGGCGGCGGCGTGATCGGCCTTCTGGTCATGACGATGCGTATCAGCCGCAAGGCCTTTCCGCGCAATGTCGCCCGTACCTACATCGAACTGTTCCAGGGCACGCCGCTGCTGATGCAGCTGTTCCTGGTGTTTTTCGGCATCGCCCTGCTCGGGGTGGATATCTCACCGTGGCTGGCGGCGGCGATTGCCCTGACCCTGTTCACCAGCGCCTACCTCGCTGAAATCTGGCGCGGCTGCGTCGACTCCATCGCCCATGGGCAGTGGGAAGCGTCGGCCAGCCTGGCGCTGAACCCGCTTGAACAACTGCGCTACGTCATTCTGCCCCAGGCCCTGCGCATTGCAGTGGCCCCCACCGTGGGTTTCTCGGTGCAAGTGGTCAAAGGCACCGCCGTGACTTCGATCATCGGCTTCACCGAATTGACCAAGACCGGCGGCATGCTCGCCAACGCCACCTTCGAGCCCTTCATGGTCTATGGCCTGGTGGCCCTTGGTTACTTTTTGCTCTGCTACCCCTTGTCCCTCAGTGCGCGCTACCTGGAAAGGAGACTGCATGCCTCTGCTTAGAATTTCCGCCCTGCATAAGTATTACGGCGACCATCATGTACTCAAGGGCATCGACCTGACGGTGGATGAAGGCCAAGTGGTAGCCATCATCGGCCGCAGCGGCTCGGGTAAATCCACCCTGCTGCGCACCCTCAATGGTCTGGAGTCCATTAACGATGGCGTGATCGAAGTCGATGGCGAGTACCTGGACGCCGCCCGCGCCGACCTGCGCAGCCTGCGACAGAAAGTCGGCATGGTGTTCCAGCAATTCAACCTGTTCCCGCACCTGACGGTCGGTGAGAATGTGATGCTGGCACCCCAGGTGGTGCAGAAAGTGCCCAAGGCCAAGGCGGCACAACTGGCCCGCCAGATGCTGGAGCGGGTCGGCCTTGGGGAAAAATTCGACGCATTCCCCGATCGCCTCTCTGGCGGCCAACAACAGCGAGTAGCGATTGCCCGTGCCCTGGCCATGTCGCCCAAAGTGTTGCTGTGTGATGAGATCACCTCGGCCCTCGACCCGGAGCTGGTCAATGAAGTACTCAGCGTCGTGCGCCAACTGGCCAAGGACGGCATGACCTTGATCATGGTGACCCACGAAATGCGCTTTGCCCGGGAAGTCGGCGACAAGCTGGTGTTCATGCACCAGGGCAAGGTGCATGAAGTGGGCGATCCCAAGGTTTTGTTTGCCAACCCGCAAACCCCGGAGTTCGCCAATTTCATCGGTTCAGTGGAACAGCCGGACTGACCAGTTCGAAATTGCCCTGGCTTTCCAGTACCGTCTGATAGCGCACCTCAAAGGCATCGGCAGGCAGGTCAGTGTCGACATCGACCTGGGCCGTCAGCCTTTTGCCCAATGCTCGTGCCATCAGGACCTGGCCCGGTAACAACTGCCCGCGAGTGGCCTCACCGGGCAGGTGTGCCAGCCCCCAATCGACGGCGCGCCCATCCATCAGGGCATGCTTGAGACTCAGCCGCAGGCGCCCCTGTTGCCCGAACCGGAAACCTCGCCCATCTGCCGCGCCAATGAATCGCAACGCGATGGCCGAAGGCTCTGCACACAGCACGCTCAAGTGCAGCGTGCGCGAACCGAGCGTCACCGTCGGGCTTTCGCGCAACGCCTCGCGGTGAACAACGCCATAGTCGATGCGCGACTGGCTCAGCGAGAGCCGACAGTTTTCTGCTCGAACGCCCTGGGCCACCGATACAGTGCAGAACAGTGCAAGCCCCATGCATTTCAGCTTAACGGCCATGGCACACCGCCGAGGCTGTCTCGTAGAACTTGTCATTGTCGGGCTGGGCATTTACGGCAAGGTCCAACACACACGAGGAAGAGTCCGACAAGGAAACCCGCAAATCTTGCGCGTCGTTAAGGTCGTTCAGGAAAATCATGCCCTCTCCCACCACACTGGTCAGAAAACGATTGTGCTTGTCGAAGACCGCAGCACCCTGGGGCAGAGGTCGACCTTGTGAGTCACTGGCAGTCAGCAGGACGCGGCGCACTTTGACCACCTCGAACGCCACGGTATTGACCGACCCTCGCCCGGCCGCGAGCACCTGGGTGCCGTTCTTCAAGTCAACACGCCTAGGCAAGGACCGGGTCTGAACTTCAAGGCGGCTGCTGGTGTACGCGGGCAAGCCAGGGATCACCGCCTGCCCTTTGAAATCGGTCCACACCGGCCCCTGCGGGGTGTCGATTCTTGCAGCGCCGATGTCATCCACCGAGGCGATCCCAAACGTGTCCTGCACGGTATAAGGCGAGAATGTCAGCCCGCCGGCGTGGGCCACAACGCCCCCTTGCAACTGCCCTGTATAACTGCTGCCCTGGGAATCTCGGCTGACACCCAGGCCGAGTCGGGTATAACGGGGCATCAGGTCCACCTGGCCACGAACCGACTGCTCCCGATTACTGAGGTCACGCTCGGTGCCCACCTCGTAACGCACGTAGTCATTGACCCGCTCACTGAACGCAGTGCCGGTGCGGGCCTGATTCCCACGTCGGCTGACGTAACTGTTCACACGGCGCTCGCCACCCAGGGGCATGCTGACCTGCAGTCGCACGGACAAGTCATTGTCCAGGTCACGCTCACGGCGGCGGTCATCGCGCCCGGCGTCATGGCGGGACTGAGAGCCACCCACCTGTGAATCAGCGACCAACGCCACATCGGCGTAGCGGAACGACTTGTTCCAGGCAGCAAACACATGCTCGGCGGTTTGCCCGTCAAATTGAGCACTGCGGGTATAGCCCAGGGAGAACACTCCCAACGTAGGTTCAACCCAGCTCACACCCGCCGTGTACTGATGCTTGAAGCGCGACCCCAGCTCATCGGCCGTGGTTCGGCGGCCCGCTTCAACGACCTCGCGGTAACCCCGGGTCTGCTGGGTCGAACTGAGGTTGAGATCAACGTTGGCGGCCACCGGGCTGCTTACGGTGACGCTGCTGCGCGAGCCGGATACCGCGTTGCGACTGTCCCGGGACAGGTTATGACGTGCCCCGACGGAAACCCGCTGGAAAAATACACTGCTCAGCGTACCGCCGGCCGCCCCGTATTCAGCGGTGCCCAACACACCGAACCCGGCTGACGAATCGCGCCCCACACCCCAAGTGCCACTGCCCATGGCGACGACGGGCGATGGCGCCTCATCCAGCGTGTTATCCCGTATCTTGCCGAGGGAAAAATAGTAACCGGGCGCAGCCGGGGCAGCTCCCGCGAAAGAGGCCGCGGGCACCACGAAGTTGCGCTTGGCGCCACGCACATCGATGACGCTGACCTCCAGGTCGCTGGTACCGTTGAGCAGAGGCAAGCCCGTAAGCCTGAAAGGCCCTTCAGGCACCAGCGTGCTGTGGATCAAGACGCCCGACTGACGCACCTCAATTCGCGATTGGCTTTGGGCCAGCCCCTCCACCACGGCGTTGTTGCTGCCTGCCGGCGCTCGCGACTGGCCATCAGGAGAAAACTGCACACCCGATAACTGGATACCGCCAAACAGCGGATTATTCGTGGAAATCTGGCCGGCCTGGAAAGTCGACTGCAGTGCAGCGATGTCCCGCTGGGCGTAAGCATAGAGATGCTCGGTTCGGGCGTTCCCGTTGTCGGATACATAGAATTGACGACTGCGAACAATCCAATCGCCTAAGTTGAAACCTGCCTCGGTATAGGCCGAAACGAATCGGCTCGGCCCGCTGCGCGAGCGGCTGTCAAACCCCTGCACGTCATAGTTGAACAACGCCGCGGCGCCGCCTCGGGAAAAGTCTGCGGCTTCCCATTGCGGCTCACGCAGTGATTGAGTGGGTACCACCAGCGCCACTTCATTGCTGCCGGGCCGAAGCCGCACCATCGTCGTCGGGAAGGCGCCAAGGAAATCATGGCAGGCCGCACTCGAGGCGTCGCCTTCACGGACAAGACCGGCGGGCTTCACCAAGCCTGCTTTATCCAGCAAGCCCGGGGTAAAACACAGCTGCCCTTGTGCGTCGAACTGCGCATCCACCAACCCAAGCGGGTTTCCATTGATCCGCAATCCCACCACATGCACACCTTCGCGAAAACGCGCGGCACTGCGAAAGTAGTCGGAAACCTTCGGATCAATACCGTGCGTGGTCAGCGCCGCCAAGTCGAAACCTTCCCCCAGCTCCAGTGCGGGGACGAGGCCGGGCAAGCTCCATAGCGTCGCAACCCCCACAAACAGGCTGGGTCGCCTGGGCCATAACGATGCGACAAGTCTGTTACTCGATGTCATGGGTCAATCAACCCCACTGACATTGATAAGGGCCCGATAGCTGTCCGCCGAAAACCCATAGACCGTGGCCGGTTGAATCTCGACCTCAGTCAAGCCCTCTAGCCCGCCGTCAACCCTCACCGTCAGGGTTTCACCCGGCAAAATGTAGGTCCGTGGCAAAGTAGCCGCAGACCTTCGTGGCAGCAATTGCACCTCCGGCGCAAGGCGCACCACATAAAGGCTGTCGTTGTGAACGGTGAGGCGCTCCCCCGCCTGTACCCACTTCAGCAGTTCCCAAGGAGTTTGATGTACCGGCAGGTCTCGCGGATGCAGGATCAGCGGTAAATTCTGCCGCAGGGTGATACCAATGGTCGCACCACCCGCCGCACGTGCCTGGGGAATCCCCTCGAAGGTCACTCGCTTCAGCCGCTGGGCCTGGAGTGGCGCCTCAAGGGTACTGATGAAACGCACCAACTGAGTCTCACCGGCCTCCACACGCGTAATGGGCGGTGTAACAATCAATAGCGGCTCAGGATCTTCCGGTATGTTTTCAATGACCGAATGCAGCAGCGCCGGCGTCGCATCGGTATTTTTTATATTGATGGTGGCTTCGCCCTGCGCTTCATAAAGCACAACCACTGTAGTTTCCGGCAACATACCGTCCGCAGTTGCAACGCCGATAAAACACAAGAACAACCCTGCATATAACAACCACGAATGACTTACTACTGAAAGACTGGGCACTCAGTACGCTCCACGACAGGGAAGTGACAATTGATAAACTGAAATCCACTTAGAAACAGCCGACAAGAAACGAGTCAGTTTCCTGATCGGCTGTATTCCAGTCGCTTAGATGTAGCTCAGTTCAAGTGTCGCGCGCCCATCCAGGGTAATGTCGCGACTCAGGTCCAGATCCTGGCCTTTATTGATCACCGCCCTGACAGCGATAGTCCCGGTCAGTTGTGCGACCGGAGCGGGAACGGCAGTGACGCCGGATCGCCAGGAGTATTGGGTAGGCGACTGCGCGACTTTTCCGTCACTGTTCTGCCAGGCACCGGCGCCGATACGCATGATGGGGTTGAGCACAACGGCCGAAGCCCTGAGATCCTTCAGGGTGACGGCAAAACCGCCGGTCTTGCGGCCAGACACAAGGCCCAGGCCAAAGTTATGCGTCTCGGTATAGCCCGCGCCAAGCGTATTCAGGATGCCAGGCACCTTGCTGCCGGCCTGCAGGTCGACAAATTTCAGCCCGAACTTGGCGGGCGTGGTACCGCAACTGACGGTCAGCGGGGTAGTCCTTTCCGCAAGCGGATTGAATGCCGTCGGGAGCAGTTGACCCGAAGGAATTTCGCCGTAGTTGATAATGCCGCCGCCGGTCATGCTGAGGTTACACGCCGCCGGTTTGATCGTACCCCTGACGATCAGCTCGGCAGTAGTGGAAGCCTGTGCATTGAGGGTTGCGGCCAGGCAAGCGATACCAAGAGTCAATCCAACAATTTTTTTCATATTCAACCTGTCACAAAAAGTTATCAGGTGTATTTATTTTTCTTTACAAGACAAGCCATAAATAAATAACACCACGGCAAAATTGCCGAGTGACAGTCTGTTCGCTTGGTAGTTGACTAAAGAATAAGACGGCACCTCAATTATTGTGGGAGCGGTAAAAAGAAACTGTCAGCGTGGAAACCTCCAACGGTAGGTTCAACTAACATAAGGAATAAAAACTGCACGCCTGGATTGTAGGCAAAATCATAATCGGACTTAAAACCTACACTAGTTAAATATCCTACGCCGCCCCAGAAGCACCTCTACAAAAGCCTGGAAAGACAACCTACATTTCCTACAAAAAAGTCTCACGTACAGCCTCAGAGAAATTCCCGAAGCACAACGCGTTGGCGCCAGCGGTCGATCGTGGCACGATGGCAAGGTTATCGACCGAGACCCCAAACCATGCCGCAATCCCAAGCCAAGAATCTGTCCCTGATCGCCGCCATCGACCTGGGCTCCAACAGCTTTCACATGGTCGTGGCCAAGGCCCAGAACGGCGAAATCCGCATCCTTGAGCGGCTCGGCGAAAAAGTACAGCTGGCTGCCGGGATCGACGACGAGCGTCAACTCAATGAAGAATCCATGCAGCGCGGGCTCGACTGCCTCAAGCGCTTTGCCCAACTGATCAACGGAATGCCCCCGGGCTCCGTACGGATCGTGGGCACCAACGCATTGCGCGAAGCGCGTAACCGCAACGACTTCATCCATCGCGCCGAAGAAATCCTCGGGCACCCGGTAGAAGTCATCTCCGGCCGTGAAGAAGCCCGCCTGATCTACCTCGGCGTTTCCCACACCCTGGCCGACACTCCGGGCAAACGCCTGGTGGCGGACATCGGCGGCGGCAGTACCGAGTTCATCATCGGCCAGCGCTTCGAACCACTGCTGCGTGAAAGCCTGCAGATGGGTTGCGTCAGTTACACCCAGCGTTATTTCAAGGACGGCAAGATCACCCCGGCGCGCTACGCCCAGGCCTACACGGCGGCACGGTTGGAGATCATGAGCATCGAGCACGCCCTGCACCGCCTGACCTGGGATGAGGCCATCGGCTCGTCCGGCACCATCCGCGCCATCGGCCTGGCCTTGAAAGCCGGCGGCCATGGCACCGGCGAGGTCAACGCCGAAGGGCTGGCGTGGCTCAAGCGCAAATTGTTCAAGCTGGGCGATGCCGAGAAAATCGACTTCGATGGCATCAAGCCCGACCGTCGCACCATCTTCCCGGCCGGCCTTGCGATTCTCGAAGCGATCTTCGACGCCCTCGAACTGCAACGCATGGACCACTGCGATGGCGCCCTGCGCGAAGGCGTTCTCTATGACCTGTTGGGGCGCCATCACCATGAGGACGTGCGTGAGCGTACCCTCAGCTCGCTGATGGAGCGCTACCACGTCGACTTGGAACAAGCGATTCGCGTAGAGCGCAAGGCTTTGCATGCGTTCGACCAGGTGGCCGCGGATTGGGACCTGGAAGACGGCGTATGGCGCGAGCTGCTCGGCTGGGCCGCCAAGGTGCATGAAGTGGGTCTGGACATCGCCCACTATCATTACCACAAGCACGGCGCCTACCTGATCGAGCACTCCGACCTCGCAGGCTTCTCGCGGGAAGACCAGCAGATGCTCGCCCTCCTGGTGCGCGGCCACCGCCGCAATATTCCCAAGGACAAGTTTGCCGAATTCGGCGACGACGGCATCAAGCTGATACGCCTGTGTGCGCTGCTGCGCTTTGCGATCCTGTTCCACCACATCCGTGGCACCCAGGAAATGCCTCAAGTGACCCTGAGGGCCAACGGCGACAGCCTCGACGTGGTATTCCCCAAAGGCTGGCTGGATGAAAACCAGTTGACCCAGGCGGATTTCGCCCAGGAAGCGGAGTGGCTGACGCGGGTGGGGTTCAGCCTGAACGTGCGCTGACCCAAAGAACAAAACAAATTGTGGGAGGGGGCTTGCCCCCTCCCACACTTTTTAGTTCACGGTGAGAATCGGGCTACCCAACTTCTCCAGCAACGTCGCCTGCGCACTGCGCGGGTTCTGGTTGCCGGTTGGCGTGTTGCGCACGTAGCGGCCGTCCGATTGCAGGCTCCAGCTATGCGTGTTGTCGGTGAGGTAGCTTTCCAGCTCCTTCTTGACTCGCATGATCAGCTTCTTGCCTTCCACCGGGAAGCACGTCTCCACACGCTTATCGAGGTTGCGCTCCATCCAGTCGGCGCTGGAGAGGAACATCTGCTCTTCGCCTCCGTTGAGGAAGTAGAAGACCCGCGTGTGCTCCAGGAAACGACCGATGATCGAGCGCACATGGATGTTATGCGACACCCCCACAATGCCTGGGCGCAGGCAGCACATGCCACGCACCACCAGGTCGATGCGCACACCGGACTGGCTGGCCTTGTAGAGCGCGCGGATGATTTTCGGATCGGTCAGCGAGTTGAACTTGGCGATGATGTGCGCAGGCTTGCCGTCGAGGGCGAACTGGGTCTCGCGGGCAATCATGTCGAGCATGCCCTTCTTCAGCGTAAACGGCGCATGCAGCAGCTTCTTCATGCGCAGGGTCTTGCCCATGCCGATCAACTGGCTGAACAACTTGCCAACGTCTTCACACAACGCATCGTCGGAGGTCAGCAGGCTGTAGTCGGTATAGAGCTTCGCATTGCCGGCGTGGTAGTTACCGGTACCCAAGTGGGCATAACGGACGATCTCACCGGCTTCGCGGCGCAGGATCAGCATCATCTTGGCGTGGGTCTTGAAACCGACCACACCGTAGATCACCACCGCACCGGCCGCTTGCAGGCGGCTGGCCAGTTGCAGGTTGGACTCTTCGTCAAAGCGTGCACGCAGTTCGATCACCGCGGTGACTTCCTTGCCGTTACGCGCAGCGTCGACCAATGCATCCACGATTTCCGAGTTGGCGCCGGAACGGTACAGCGTCTGGCGCACAGCGAGCACATGCGGGTCCTTGGCAGCCTGGCGCAGCAGGTCGACCACCGGGGTGAAGGACTCGAACGGGTGCAGCAGCAGGATGTCCTGCTTGCTCACGACGTTGAAGATGTTCTCGCTGTTTTGCAGCAGTTTCGGGATCTGCGGGGTGAACGGCGTGTATTGCAGCTCCGGGTGGCTGTCCAGACCGGTGATGCTGAACAGGCGCGTCAGGTTCACAGGGCCATTGACCTGATACAGCTCGGTCTCGCCCAGGTTGAACTGCTTGAGCAAATAGTCCGACAGGTGTTTCGGGCAGGTATCGGCCACTTCCAGGCGCACCGCATCGCCGTAGCGCCGCGAGAACAGCTCACCGCGCAGGGCACGGGCCAAGTCTTCGACGTCTTCGGAATCCAGCGCCAGGTCGGCGTTACGGGTCAGGCGGAACTGGTAGCAGCCCTTGACCTTCATGCCCTGGAACAGGTCATCGGCGTGTGCATGGATCATCGACGACAGGAATACATAGTTGTCGCCAGCCCCACCGACCTCTTCCGGTACCTTGATGATCCGTGGCAGCAAGCGCGGCGCCGGGATAATCGCAAGGCCCGAGTCGCGACCGAAGGCGTCGATGCCTTCGAGTTCCACGATGAAGTTCAGGCTTTTGTTCACCAGCAACGGGAACGGGTGCGTCGGGTCGAGGCCAATCGGGGTGATGATCGGTGAAATCTCGTCGCGGAAGTAGCGGCGCACCCAGGTCTTGATCTTGGTGGTCCAGTGACGACGACGGATAAAACGGACCTGATGCTTCTCCAGTTCCGGCAACAGGATGTCATTGAGGATCGCGTACTGACGATCCACTTGGCCGTGAACCAGCTCGCTGATGCGGGCCAGGGCCTGATGCGGCTGCAGGCCATCGGCACCGGCTTGCTCGCGAGCGAAAGTGATCTGTTTCTTGAGGCCGGCGACACGGATCTCGAAGAACTCGTCCAGGTTGCTGGAGAAGATCAGCAGGAACTTGAGCCGCTCCAGCAGCGGGTAGGACTCATCCAGCGCCTGCTCCAGCACGCGGATGTTGAATTGCAGTTGCGACAGCTCGCGGTGGATGTACAGGCTGCTGTCATCCAGGTTGGTCACGACGGGAACCGGGGCCGGCACAGGTGGCTCAGTCGCCACGGCAGGCGGTGCCGGCTCCAGCTCCGGCGGGGTCTCGGTGACTTGTTCAACCACCGGGTGAGCGTCTTTTACGGCAACTTCTGTAAGTCCTTCGGTATTCATCGAGTGTTCCTGTGAGGGCTATTGTTGCTCTCTAAGCAATTGGGCAGCGCGGGCGGCGAAGTAGGTCAGAATGCCATCGGCGCCGGCACGTTTAAAGGCTGTCAGGGATTCGAGGATCACCCCTTCACTCAACCAACCATTCTGGATCGCGGCCATGTGCATGGCGTATTCACCGCTGACCTGATAGACAAAGGTCGGCACCTTGAATTCCTCTTTGACCCGGTAAAGGATGTCCAGGTAAGGCATCCCTGGCTTGACCATGACCATGTCGGCGCCTTCGGCCAGGTCGGCCGCCACTTCGTGCAGGGCTTCATGGCTGTTGGCCGGGTCCATCTGGTACGAAGCCTTGTTGGCCTTGCCCAGGTTCAGCGCCGAACCCACCGCATCGCGGAATGGGCCGTAATAGGCACTGGCGTACTTGGCCGAATAGGCCATGATCCGCACATTGACGTGGCCGGCCAGTTCCAGGGCTTCGCGAATCGCCTGGATGCGGCCATCCATCATGTCCGAGGGCGCAACGACCTGGGCACCTGCCGCAGCGTGGGACAGTGCCTGTTTGACCAGCGCATCGACAGTGATGTCGTTCTGAACATAGCCGTCTTCGTCAAGAATGCCATCCTGCCCGTGGGTGGTGAACGGGTCCAGGGCCACGTCGGTGATCACCCCCAACTCCGGGAACCGTTCACGCAGGGCGCGGGTAGCGCGCTGGGCGATCCCGTCGGGGTTCCAGGCTTGCGCAGCATCCAGCGACTTGAGTTCAGGTGGGGTCACGGGGAACAGCGCCAACGCCGGGATCCCCAATTCAACCCAACCGGCCGCTTCTTCAAGCAGCAAATCAATGGTCAAGCGCTCCACACCCGGCATCGAGGCCACCGTTTCCCGGCGATTTTCCCCGTCCAGCACAAAGACCGGCAAGATCAGATCATTCGTAGTCAGTACATTTTCACGCACCAGACGGCGGGAAAAATCATCACGACGATTGCGACGCAGACGGGTGGCGGGAAACAGGCGATGGGCAGGGGTAAAGCTCACGACAGACTCCTGAGCCCGCGTTCACGGGCGAGCGTTGCAGTTATAAGCGGCCATTATGACGAAGGAATGACAGTTGTGCTTATCGATGCGACCTGTAGTCGCATTCGTCGTTTATGTAGGATTTGTTCACTTCGTGACACATCTCGATACTTTCATGAATGTTCGCGAAGGCGTAGGCTGCGCGTTCATTTCGCCAGCATCCCCAGACCATGCTTCAACAATTTCTGCATGACTTCGGCTACTTTGCGCTCTTCCTGGGCACCTTTTTCGAAGGCGAGACCATTCTGGTCCTCGCAGGCTTCCTGGCTTTCCGTGGCTACATGGATATCAACCTGGTGGTCGTCGTTGCCTTTTTCGGCAGCTACGCCGGTGACCAGCTTTGGTACTACATGGGCCGCAAACACGGTCGCAAGCTGCTGGCGCGCAAACCGCGCTGGCAATTGATGGGCGACAAGGCCCTGGAACATATCCGCAAACATCCGGATATCTGGGTGCTGAGTTTCCGCTTCGTCTACGGGTTGCGCACGGTAATGCCCGTGGCGATTGGCCTTTCCGGCTACCCGCCGTTGCGCTACCTGATCCTCAACGGTATTGGCGCCGCTGTGTGGGCGGTGGCCCTGGGCGCTGCGGCGTACCACTTCGGCGCAGTGTTGGAAGGCATGCTGGGCAGCATCAAGAAGTACGAGCTGTGGGTATTGGGCGCGTTGCTGGCACTGGGCTTCGGCCTGTGGCTGCGTCGTCGGATCAAAAACGCCCGCATCGCCCGCGAGGCCTGCGCCGAGGCCAAGGCCCGACTGGCAGCCGAGCCGGTCCCTGTCGCCCCCCCTAAGACACCAGTCGAGTAACCTGGCTTCTGCAGCAGTAGAGGCCAATCACGCTGAGCAGGCTGTAGCTCAACAGGCCCAGCCAGCCCAGATGGCTGGCCGGCCATAGCCCGACCAGCGGCGCCAGCCATACCAGCGGCACATTCAACACCAGCCGCAAGAGTTCGGCCTTCAGTGCCCACGGGCGATTCTCAAGGGCCACGCCCAAGGTAAACAGCCCCAGCGCCATGGCACTCCAGCCCAGTATCAACGCGGCCGTGGGCAACCCCTCGCTGAAATTCATCAGATAACTGCCAAACCCGACATACGCGGCAAATTGCAGGGCGATATAAACCTGCTGTCGCGTATCCAACGGCACTTCGAATTTGCGGAACTGGCTCAGGTCATGTTTGGCCATTGGATACTTGGCCTTTACATCCGCCGGGCGCCAGCCGGTGCGCATGAACCAGATGCGCAGCTTGTCCCACCAGCGCTCGGTGCGCCGCGCATCGTTCCACAGCTGTGCATAAAACTGCAGGTTGGCCCAGAGCGGGTTCCAACTGGCCAGGGGCGTGGTGACGCCAAAAATCACCGGTTCGTTATCGTCCTCTTCCTGGAACGAGCCGAACAGCCGGTCCCAAATAATGAACACGCCGCCGTAATTGCGATCCATGTAAAGCGCGTTCTGTGCATGGTGGGCGCGGTGATTGGAGGGTGTCACGAAGAACCACTCGAACCAGCCGAGCTTGGGCACATGACGGGTGTGCACCCAGAATTGGTACAGCAGGTTGAGCGACGCCACACTGATAAACACCACCAGCGGCACCCCGAGCACGGCCAGGGGCAGATAGAAGATCCAGCTCAACAGAAAGCCGGTGCTGGTCTGACGCAGTGCGGTGGTGAGGTTGTAGTCCTCGCTTTGATGGTGCACCGAGTGCGCGGCCCACAGGATATTGCGCTCATGCCCCATGCGATGGAGCCAGTAGTAACAGAAGTCGTAGAACACGAAGGCGAACACCCAGGTCCACACGCTGTGGGCCGACAGTTCGATCAACGCCAGGTGCTTGAGAGCGAAGGCGTACGTCAACAGCCCCACGCCTTTGGTCAGGAGCCCCGTGGTGGTCGATAACACGCCGGTGCTGAGACTGTTGATGGCGTCCGCCACTCGATAGTTGCGTGCGCCACGCCAGCGGTCGGCGAGCAGCTCGATCACGATCAAGGCGATGAAAAACGGTACCGCGTAAGGCACGAAGTCCATGGGCTAGTCCGATGTATTTTTGTTACATCAAGGTTAGGTGTAGCGGCAGGAGATCCCATTGGCAACAGGTGACAAATTAGTAGACATTTAACGCCACGAAATAGGGAGAAGTATTCATGAGCAAAAAGATTGCAGTGATCCTTTCGGGCTGTGGCGTATACGACGGCGCAGAGATCCACGAAAGCGTGATCACCCTGCTGCGCCTCGATCAGCGTGGCGCCCAGGTTCAATGCTTTGCCCCGGATGTCGCGCAATTGCATGTGATCAACCACCTCACCGGCGCGGAAATGCCCGAGTCGCGCAATGTGCTGGTGGAGTCGGCGCGCATCGCCCGTGGTGAAGTGAAGGACATTCGCGAAGCGAGCGTCGACGACTTTGACGCGCTGATCGTGCCCGGCGGATTTGGCGCGGCAAAAAACCTGTCGAACTTTGCGATGGAAGGAGCCGGTTGCAGTGTCAACCCGCAACTGCTGGCATTGGCGGAAGCTTTTGCAGAGGCCGGCAAACCCGTGGGGCTGATCTGCATCGCCCCTGCCCTGGCCGCAAAAATCTACGGCCCTGGCGTAACCTGCACCATCGGTAACTGTCCCGACACCGCAGCGGCACTGGACAAGATGGGCGCCACCCACCAGGAATGCGCGGTGGAAGATATCGTTGAGGACAAGGCCCGCAAGCTGGTGAGCACGCCGGCCTATATGCTTGGCAAACGCATCAGCGAGGTCGCTTCAGGCATCAACAAGCTCGTGGATCGAGTGTTGGAACTGACCCACGAGAACGAACACCCCTTGTAGTGAGCGGGCTTGCCCGCGCTGGGCGGCATAGCCGCCCCAAACCCGGCAACCGCGTTTTAGCTGAATCACCGCGATGGCTGGATCAGGGCGGCTTCGCCCCCCAGCGCGGGGCAAGCCCGCTCACTACAAGGTGACGGCTCGGCGTTTTTCGGCCAGGCGACTACGGCCATACAGCACCATAATCGCCAGAATCGCCACGGCCTGTGCACTCAGCGAGTAAGCATCGGCATGAATGCCCAGCCAGTCGAAGTCAAAAAACGCCACCGGCCGGGTGCCGAAGATACCGGCTTCCTGCAAAGCCTTCACACCGTGCCCGGCGAATACCACCGACAGTGCGCACAACAGCGCGGCGTTGATGCCGAAAAACAGCGCCAATGGCAGTTTCGCAGAGCCGCGCAAGATCACCCAGGCCAGGCCCACCAGCAGCACCAGCGCCGTGGCGCCACCGGCCAACACGGCGTTGTGCCCTGCCGGGCCGGCTTGCAGCCACAAGGTTTCGTAGAACAGGATCACTTCGAACAGCTCGCGATAGACCGAGAAGAACGCCAGCACGGCAAACCCAAACCGCCCACCGCCGCCCACCAGGCTACTCTTGATGTAATCCTGCCAGGCTGCCGCGTGGCGGCGGTCATGCATCCACACGCCCAGCCACAACACCATCACACTGGCGAACAATGCGGTGCAGCCCTCAAGCAATTCGCGCTGGGCGCCGCTCACGTCAATCACATACGCCGCCAATGCCCAGGTGCCCAGCCCGGCCAATAGCGCCAGGCCCCAACCTACGTTGACACTGCGCACTGCCGATTGCTGGCCGGTGTTACGCAGGAAGGCGAGGATCGCCGCCAGTACCAGGATCGCCTCCAGACCTTCGCGCAGCAGGATCAGCAAGCCCGAGATGTAACTCAGAGACCAGCTCAGGCCATCACCGCCCAACAGGCCGGCAGACTCGGTGAGTTTGCCCTTGGCCACATCCAGGCGCTGCTGCACCTGCTCGATCGGCAAACCATCCTGCAGAGACTGTCGATAGGCCATCAACGCCTTCTCGGTGTCCTTGCGTACGTTGGCGTCGACGTTATCCAGGGAGCTTTCCACCAGCTCGAAGCCCTCCAGGTAAGCCGCTACCGACAGGTCATACGCCTGCTCGTGGTCACCGTTGCGGAACGCGATGAGGCTCTTGTCCAGGGTGGCGGCGGTGTAGTCGAGCAACTGCGCCGGACCACGCTTGACCTGCGGCGGTTGCGCGCGCTGGGCACGGAAGGTGGCGGCGACCGTCGGGCCGTCTGCAGCCAGCACTTCATTGGGGGTCTGGCGAGCGAGGTCGGCAAGGTTGAACGCTTGCTCGCTTTTGGCGGCAGCCGGGTCGGCGGTGAAACCCGCGATGTAGGTGGCCAGGTCCCAGCGTTGACGGTCGTCCAATTGGTCGGCAAAGGACGGCATGTCAGTGCCTTCAACGCCCAGGCCGAGGGTGTTGTAGATCGCGTAGAGGCTCAGGCGGTCCAGGCGAGTGGCATCGCGCAGGTTGGCGGGTGGCGGGGCCATGCCGGTGCTGGCCGGGCCGTCACCGGCGCCGGCAGTGCCGTGGCACACCGAGCAATGCTGGGCATAAAGCGGTGCGCCGCGGGTCGGGTCGGGAGTGATGGCCGGTGCCTGGCTGACTTCATAAGCCACCGCTAATTTTGCCCCCAATTGACGGGCTTGATGGGCAACAGCCACACCGTCTTCATGCGCGGTAACCGCTGCCAGCAATTCATCGACGCCTTTGACCAACTCTGCGCGCTCAGGCCGTTCCGGCAACTGCGCGACCAAACCTTGCAGTACCCCCAGGAACTCAACCTGTTCCTGGTATTCCGACTCGTCAACCACCTTGCCGGCTTCCACCGTCGGCGGGTAGTCAGCGCCAATATAGTCCAGCAAATGCAGGGCTTGTGGGGCGCCCTCGGCTGTCGCGGCCAGCAGATTGAAGCTGCACGACATCAGTGCCGGCAACAGCAGGCAGGCGAGAAAACGAAAGGGGGCAATCATGAATGAATCTCAAAGCTAAACACGAAGTAACACATTGTTGTGCTTTAGAGGGTTTGACTCAAGGCGTAAGTGAATTGATGTGTGCAGGCTAGGGCTTTTTGAAGCCAGATGGGAGGGAATTGCTCCCTCTCACCTTTCTAATGAATTTCGTCAGTTACGCGGTTGCGCGATGCAGGCTGGCCAGGAAACCCGCCGCCCCAACGAACAACCCGGCAAACGTACGATTCATGCGTTTTTGCTGCTTCGGCGTACGCAACAGGCGCAGGACTTTCGAGGCCAACCCCGTGTAGCCCGCCATCACGATCATGTCGACACTGATCATCGTCGCGCCCAGGATCAGGTACTGGATCAGCAACGGCGCCTGCGGGTTCACGAACTGTGGCAGCACCGCCAGCATGAACACCAGCGCCTTGGGGTTGCTGGCGTTGACCAGGAACCCACGGAACATCATCGCCACCGGCTTGCCGATCGGGCGCCCCGCCGCATCATCGGTCATGTCCATGGGCAAGGCACGCCATTGCTTGATCGCCAGGTACACCAGGTACGCCACGCCAAACCATTTGATGGCGTAGAACGCCGTGGAAGACGCCGCCAGAATCGCGCCAAGGCCACCCGCGACCACGGCGATCTGCATTGCCAGGCCAATCTGCAGGCCCAGGGCGTTCCAGTAGCCGCGCAAAAAGCCATATTGCAGGCCACTGGACATCGAGGCGATGGCACCTGCGCCAGGCGAAAGGGAGATGATCCAACTGGCCAGGAAAAAGGCCAGCCATGTATCGAGAGCCATTACCCACCTCGTTGCAAATTCGTCGTAAGCGCTAAGCTAACTCCGACCACCGAAGCCTGGCTATCAATTTTTATACAGGCGTGTTCCAGCGTCGCACCGAGCGCTGGAAGAACAAGCTGTTGGGCACCTGCACCGTTGCGCAGTGAGTACCGGCTTCCTCCAACTCGACCAGCGTGGTGTAGAGCAGGTTGATCGCCACCACACGCCCCTTCACGCCTGGCTTGTCGAGGGTGTCTATCAGTTCGACGATGTCACCCAGACGGAAGGGCCCGACGGTAAAAATCAAAATCGCGCACAACAGATTGGACAACACCGACCACATGGCAAAAAACGCCACGGCAGCGACCGCGACAAAACCCGACAGCGCCGTCCACAGCACCGTGGCGGAGACACCCAGGCGCTCCAACACGAAGATCAGTGCACTGCCCATGATCAGCCAGCGCAAACCACCGCGCAGGGGCATCAGCAGTTGCGGAGGGAATGGGTAGCGCTCACCCAGGCGGGTGAGCCCTTTGGCTACAAAGCGTTGCGCAAGGTAGCCGGCCAACAGGATCAGCAGGATTTGCACGCCAATCCACACCGGCTCGACCCACTGCGCCGGTAACGGCAATTGCAGCGCCTCCATCAGGACAGCGCCTCCAACTCCGCTTGCAAGGTTTCCAGCAGTTCGAGAGCCTCCATCCAGGCTTCCTCCAACTGCCCTTCACGCACCTTGAGCTTGGCCTGTTCGGCCAGCAGGTCGCGCAGTTCGTCCTTGCGTGCGGCTTCGTACACGGCGCTGTCGCCCAGGCTGGCCTCGATCTTGGCCAGACGCTCGTGCACCTTGCCCAGTTCAGCTTCCAGCTTGTCGGCTTCACGCTTGTGCGGCGCCAACTGTTGGCGCAGCGCGGCGGCAGCCTGGCGCTGGGCCTTCTTGTCAGTCTTGTCCGGGTTGACCGGCGTGTTGCTGACCGGTGCGTTACGCAGGCGGTAGTCCGTCAGCCAGCGTGCGTAGTCATCCAGGTCGCCGTCGAACTCCTCAACCTTGCCGTCAGCCACCAGCAGGAAGTTGTCGGTCGTGCTCTTGAGCAAGTGGCGGTCGTGAGACACCACCAATACCGCGCCACTGAACTCCTGCAGGGCCATGGTCAGCGCCAGGCGCATTTCGAGGTCCAGGTGGTTGGTGGGTTCGTCGAGCAGCAACAGGTTGGGCCGATCCCAGGCAATCAACGCCAGGGCCAGGCGGGCTTTTTCGCCGCCGGAGAAGTTCAGCACCGGCTCGTCGATGCGCGCACCGCGGAAGTCGAAACCACCCAGGAAGTCGCGCAAGGTCTGCTCGCGCTCGGTTGGCGCCAGGCGTTGCAGGTGCAGCAAAGGGCTGGCCTTGGCGTCGAGCGAATCCAGTTGATGCTGGGCGAAGTAACCCACCACGGTGTTCTCGCCACGGGTCAAACGACCCGCCAAGGGCGACAGCTCCCCGGACAGGTTCTTGATCAGCGTCGACTTGCCCGCACCGTTGGGACCGAGCAAACCAATGCGCGCACCGGGCGTGAGCTGCAGCTTGACCTTCTCCAGGATGGTTTTGTCGCCATAACCCAGGCGAGCATCCGAGAGGTCCAGCAGCGGGCTCGAGATCTTGGCCGACTCGCGGAACACGAAATCGAACGGCGAATCGACGTGGGCCGCCGACAGCTCTTCCATGCGCTCCAGGGCTTTGATTCGGCTCTGGGCCTGGCGAGCCTTGGTGGCCTGGGCCTTGAACCTTGCGATATAGCTTTCCATGTGCGCACGCTGCGCCTGCTGCTTCTCGTAGGCCTGTTGCTGCTGGGCCAGACGCTCGGCACGCGCACGCTCGAACGCGGTGTAGCCGCCACGATAGAGGGTGATTTTCTTCTGCTCGACATGGGCGATGTTATCGACCACGGCGTCGAGGAAATCCCGGTCGTGGGAAATCAGCAACAAGGTGCCCTGATAGCTCTTGAGGAAGTCTTCCAGCCACAGAATCGCATCGAGGTCCAAGTGGTTGGTCGGCTCATCGAGCAGCAACAGATCCGAGGGGCACATCAGCGCCTGGGCCAGGTTCAGGCGCATGCGCCAGCCACCGGAGAAGTCGGCGACCGGACGGTCCATCTGTTCGTTGGTAAAACCGAGGCCGGCGAGCATCTTGCGAGCGCGGGCGTCGGCGGTGTAGCCGTCGGCGCTGTCGAGTTCCGAGTGCAGGCGGGCCTGGGCGGCGCCGTCCTGGGCTTTCTCGGCCTCGGCCAGGTCGTTTTGCACCTGGCGCAGACGCAGGTCGCCATCGAGCGCGTAGTCGATCGCGATGCGGTCCAGCGTGTCGATCTCCTGGCGCATATGGGCGATACGCCAGTCTGCCGGCAGCAGGCAGTCCCCGGAATCCGGGGTCAGCTCACCCAGCAACAAGGCGAACAACGTGGATTTTCCGGCGCCGTTGGCGCCGATCAGGCCGGCTTTGTGACCGGCGTGCAGGGTCAGCTCGGCGTCTTCGAGAAGACGTTGCGGGCCACGCTGTAATGTTAGGCTTTGAAGTCGGATCATAATGGCGGCGGAGTCTACCAGCTTCGTTGGCCGCTGGCTTGGGTGTGAATATGTGTGCTGACCTGTGGAGCTTTGCCCTCTCGACTTACGCCCGCCCGGGCGTCGAGGCCGCTTGCCTGCGCCTGCAGGAGCGGGGAGCGAATGTGTGCCTGTTGCTCTGCGGAGCATGGCTGGAACAGCGCGGCGTGGCGGTGCGCACCGAACGAATTCAGGCCCTGAAACACATCGCCGAACCTTGGCAGACGCAGGTGGTTGAGCCGTTGCGGCAGGTGCGTGTGCAATGGCGTGCGTTATCGCAGCAGGATGAGTCGTTGGCGTCGTTACGCGAGCGGGTCAAAGCCCTGGAGCTGGAGGCGGAACACGAGTTGCTGGTGCGACTGGAAGCTGTGTCACAAGAGTGGCCGACAGAGGCGCAGGCAAATCACCAGCCGTGGCTGGAAAGACTGGCGGCTGAAGCTGCCGCCAACCTTGACCACGACGCGCAGCGGCTGCGCGCCGTGATCACCAACACTTAGGAAGCGCTGGTTGGAGTGGTGCTGGGTGCTGCCGGTGCAGGGGTGCTGCTGGTCGGAGCAGATGGTGCGGTAGACGCTACCGGAGCAGCGGCAGGTACTGCTGGCTTGGCCGGGGCTGGTTTAGCGGCAGCAGGTTTGGCTACTGGCTTAGCCGCTGGTTTTGCAACAGCAGGTTTGGCAGCTGGCTTGGCGACTGGTTTCGCAGTAGCAGGTTTGGCAGCCGGTTTCGCAGCGGCGGTTTTAGCAGCTGGCTTGGCGGCTGGTTTTGCAGCAGCGGTTTTGGCAGCTGGCTTGGCGGCTGGTTTCGCAGCAGCGGTTTTGGCAGCTGGCTTGGCGGCTGGTTTTGCAGCAGCGGTTTTGGCAGCTGGCTTGGCGGCTGGTTTCGCAGCAGTGGTTTTAGCCGTTGGCTTGGCGGCTGGTTTTGCAGCAGCGGTTTTAGCAACTGGCTTGGCGGCTGGTTTCGCAGCAGTGGTTTTAGCAGCTGGCTTGGCGGCTGGTTTCGCAGCAGCGGTTTTAGCAGCAGGCTTGGCGGCTGGTTTTGCAGCAGTGGTTTTAGCAGCTGGCTTGGCGGCTGGTTTCGCAGCAGCAGTTTTGGCAGCTGGCTTGGCGGCTGGTTTCGCAGCAGCAGTTTTGGCAGCTGGCTTGGCGGCTGGTTTCGCAGCAGCGGTTTTAGCAACTGGCTTGGCTACCGCTTTTGCAGGGGTACGAGAGCCCAGTACTTTAGCGACGGCTTCCTTCACACGCCCCACGCCCTGTGCCAACTTCAGGCTTTCCTGAGCATCTTTTTTGAGTTGGGAAATGTAGGTGCGGGTTTCAGCTTGGCGATCCTTGAGGGCGTCGAGCAAGTCCTCAAGTTCTTTGACAGCGTCTTTAGCTTTGGCTTGAGCCTTGGCCTTGCCGGCAGTAGCGGCGTCTTGCAGTTTGGTGCGGGATTTGTGCAGTTTTTCTTGCGCTTTACCGCGTTGTTTTTCCAGTTTGGCGAGCAGCTTTTCTGCATCGGCCAAGGCTTGGGAACAAGCGCTTTCAAGATGTTCGAGCAGACTGCCCGAAAGTTGTTGGAGCAAGTGCAACGGGGTATTTACAGGCTTCTGTTTGGCCGACATGGTTTACCTCCTGGCTGACGTGGGTGCGGCTCATACTAGCCCTCTGCTCTTACCGCCGCTAGGGCATGTTGACAGTATCATTTGCCTCGCGTTGCAACGTGAGAAAATTCTTATCGATATAACGAAAAACCACGGCACTTTTTACCGACTCACACTGGCATAATTCGTCGCACTTTCGCCGGGAGAATGCCCATGTCGCGTTACCTTTTTCTAGTGCTTGGCTTGGGGATTTGCGTGGCCAACGCGAACGAGCAATCCGCCTCCAAAACCACCGCGCCCGACCCGCACGACCTCGCATACAGCCTGGGTGCGAGCCTCGGCGAACGACTGCGCCAGGAAGTCCCGGACCTGCAGATCCAGGCGCTCGTCGACGGCCTCAAGCAAGCTTATCAAGGCAAGCCGCTGGCGCTGGATAACACGCGTATCGAACAGATCCTCGCCCAGCATGAGGCACAGAGCGAAGCCGACGCCCAAGCTCCGCAGAGCGAAAAAGCCCTCGCCGCCGAACAGCAATTCCTGGCCCAGGAAAAATCAGCCAAGGGCGTGCGCGAATTGGCGGATGGCATCCTGCTCACCGAGTTGATGCCAGGCACGGGCAACAAGCCGTCAGCGTCTGATGAGGTGCAGGTGAAATATGTAGGGCGGTTGCCCGACGGGACGGTTTTCGATCAGAGCACGCAACCGCAGTGGTTCCGCCTGGACAGCGTGATCAGCGGCTGGCGTTCAGCGTTACAACAGATGCCGGTAGGCGCGAAATGGCGTCTGGTCATTCCATCTGCACAGGCCTATGGCGCAGACGGCGCGGGCGAGTTGATACCGCCGTATACACCGTTGGTATTCGAGATCGAACTGCTGGGTACGCGCCACTGACCCAATAAAAAACGGTGCGCCATGCGCACCGTTTTTTGTACGGCGATCAAGGGTCAAGCCTGAGTAACAGGTTCTTCCTTGTGAGCGTTGTGCAGCACTTCGATCAAGCAGTCTTCCAGCTCGAAACGCTCATGCAACAGCGCGCCCAGTTCTTTGAATTTTTCCGCAACACATTGTCCTGCATCGCACAGGTCAGTGAACGCCAGCAGTTTCTCAGTGATGGCATCGATCCGCGGGTAGATCGTCTCGGCCAGTTCCAGCCCACGCTGATCGTCAAAGGCTTGCGCCTCCTCGGTCAGTTGCTCGTAGACACCAAAATGGCCAGCAGACACATAGTCCACCAACACACCACAGAAGTCCTGCAACGGTTCGCGGTTCTCAGCCAGAGCTTCGGGCTTGGCACCGAGAGCATCAAAGGCCCGAACCAGTTCGTGACGTGCCTTCAGCCAGCTATCGATCAGCTTGTGCACCCCACCCCAGCGTTCCTGAGCATTCTGACAACTTTCCAGCATGATGATCTCTCTTCCCTATAGGGGCGCTGCTGCCTTGTGCCCGCGCAACACTCAAGGATAAAGCAGCAGCCGGACAAGGCCGCGTCCGATAAACAGATTTGATAACGCGTGCGGGCCAGATTATGCCCGCATGACTATGGCTTCAAGGTACGCAGGAGAGAAAGTTCATACAAGTGTTTAATCCCATCCTACAACTTGAACCTCATATTCATGGCAGTGCAATGCGCAAACGTTGGCTGAACAACAGCCGCGAAAACTGCATGATTCCCAAAATAAGCATCGCTAAAAAGAACAACAGACTCCATTCAGGCAAGCTCAGGTCGAACAGCGTCCAGTTGATCTCGACGCAATCGACCGTGCCGTTGAAAACCGACCGTACCGCCTGCCAAAAGGAAAGGTTTTCAATCATGTACTGGAGGCTCGGCCAACAATCTTGAATCTGGTCCGATGCCGCGTTCTGCAGTAATACCTGACGCACTGCGGTGATGGCGCCGAAGCATGCGCACGCCATGCTCGCCAGCCCGTACAGGTAGAGGCCGGGCCGCGCTGGGTTATGAAGGGCCGCGATCAGGTTGATCAGCGCATAGGCAGCGAGAAACAGCCGCTGTACCTGGCACAGGAAGCAAGGCTGTAACAGCGCGCCGTATTCCAGGTAGAAAGACGCGCCCAACGTCAGCCCACCAACCATGAACGCCAGGAAAAACATAGAGCGTAAGGGGGCCAAAGACATTGTTTATCCGTACCACGAAAGATAGGCCGCTACGGTAGAGGAAAGGCCCGACCCCTTTCAATACGCGCTAGAGCAGACAATTCCGCGAAACCGTAGGGACATCCCGCCAGAATCGGGAGGAAACTCCGCAATTGCACGTAGGAATTGAAGAGCAGGACATTTACAACAAGGGTTTGTGCAAAGTTCAGGGCTGGCTGTCAGATAGCTCCGCACCAACCCTTCCCCCTTTTCGACCTCAAACCCGCGCGGGCACGGGTAATGGAGCGGCCAACAGACGGTTGTCGAGCAACCCCAGGCCCTCCTGGAACAGCTGGTTGCTGCGCTCGGTATCACCCAATTGGGCCAGCAGGCGGGCCAGCTCGGCGCAAGCCTCCGGGTTGCGCTGCACCTGCAGGCTACTTTCCAGGTAATCCCGCGCTTTGCCCCACAAACTATTTTGCAGGCATAGGCGACCCAACGTCAGAAGCAGGCTGGCGTCACCCGAATGATCCTTGAGCCAGCTTTCGGCAAACTTGAGCTGACGGGCCGGGTCGCTGCCGCGCAACAACCCATAAAGCCGCATGAGATGACTGTCGTAGCCGCGCTTGATCGCACCGCGCAGCACTTCTTCGGCCTTGGCATCAGCGCCCAGTCGACGCAGTTGGTCGGCGTAGGCCAACACCAGTTGCGGCTCCTGGCGCTGGGCGGAAGTCAGTTGCTCCCAGGCCCGTTCAAGCGACTGCAAGCCGGCTTCGCCATGCTCTTCACGCTGGGCCGCCACGCCCAGGTTTTCACCCCAGGCGCGACGCTCCAATTCAGCCAGCTCGCTGGCAGGAAGCACCTTGTCCTTGCGCAGCTCCGGTAACAAGCGAATGACCGACGCCCAATCACCTCGCTGCTGATGCAGGCGCTGCAACTGGCGCAATACCTGAGCGTTATGCGGGTGGCGCTCGTGCATGGCCTGCAGAGTGACCAGGGCGCCGTCGGTATCGCCACGGTCCATCTGCAATTGCGCATGGCTCAAGGCAATGGCCAGTTCCGCCTGGGGCTGGCGCTCCAAAGCGCGTTCCAGCAAACCGTCGGACTCTTCGTAACGCCCCTGCTCATTGGCCGCACGTGCTGCGCCAAGGTAATACAGCAAGGGTTGACGCTCCGCCTCGGCGGCGCGATGCAGATGGCGCTCGGCGCTGGCCCAGCGGCCCTCGGCAAGGTCCATCTGGCCCTGCTCGATCGCAATCTGTACCCGACGACTGCGATTGCGCCGCGACCATGGGTTGACCACGCCCCCGGAGGTGGTGATCAGGCTCAATAAAACGCGGGCCAGGTAGATCGCCAGGCCAATGGCACACACCGCCACCAACGTGGCCCACAAGCTCGACTCGTAATGCAGCACATGGGGATAGGTAATCAGCACGTAGCCGGTGTGTTTCGAAATGCCCACTGCCAATGCCAGAGCGATTGCAATCGCCAGCACCAGGACCACATAGAAACGTTTCATCGGCTCTACTCCTGGGTCGCCGGCGTGCCCGCCGATGCTTTGGCTTCATCGGCAGACAGGTGACGACGCTCAAGATACGCCTGCACTGCCGCGAGACTTGCCGCCAGGTCCGGCGTCACCACCGAAACTGCCTTGGGCTCCAGTTCAGCGATACGCGCCAGCATCGCTTTGCTCTGCGGGTTGTCCTGGTTGAAGTTGTCCTGCAGCACGCTGCGCGCCTCAGCCAGAGAGCGGCTGTACACCGCCGCCTCACCGTTGAGCGCCGCCCATTGGGCTTGCTCCAGAGCCAGGCTCAGGGCCAGGCGTACCTGGTTCAAGCCCTGGCCGGCCAGCAGTGGGCGAATATTATCGTCGGGGTTGAAGTCGATGCGGAAGTAGCGGGAAATCTGCTCCCACCATTCGCTCAAGCGGTTGTCTGTATCGGTGGTCGGACGCCCTTGGGAGGCAGGCTCGGTGAGCTGGTATTCAGGTGCGACAGCCGCCAGTTGCACAATCTGGTCACGCAGCGCGGCCAATTGCAAGTACAGCCCGGTGCGGTCCGGCTGCTCGGTGCTACGCAGCGCGGCAAGGCTCTTGGCCAACTGCTCGCGGGCGGCGAAGGAGCCGGGATCGCTCTGTTCGCGAATAATTTCGTCGGCGCCCTGGACCAGCGACTGAGCGCTGTTGATGTCCTGCAGGGCGGACAAACGCAAACTGGCCAGACGAATCAGGTGCTCGGCCTCGGCCAGACGCCAATCCTTGCGGCTGGCGCCCAGCACCGTTTCCAGGCGCTGGCTCAAACGTTGCTGGTCGCCCTGCAACTGGGCCACCAGGCGGCGGCGCTCCTCCAGCTCGTCAGCACTGGGCAACTGCGCCAGCCGCGCCGTCAGCTGTTGCTGGCTCTGCTTGAAGGATTGGGATTGGTCGTCGAGGCTTTGCACTTGGCTCAACTGCTGCTGGTTACTGGCCTGCAGGCTGCGCACCTGCCAGATTCCCCAGCCGCCGGCGGCAACACCTGCGGCGCCCAGCAGCAGGGCGAGGATCGCCAGGCCATTGCCACGGCGTGGTTCGGTGACCGGTGCAACCGGCGCATCGAGCGCGGGCTGAGCTTCATCTTTAGGCAAGGCTGTTTCGCTCACGTATCCGTCCTTTGCGTATCAGAGAGTGGGAACGGGAAAGCTCCGTAACGCCACTAACAAAGCCGCGGCACTCGCACCGCGACAATCCACAACTTTTTCTGCGCCCACAGCCCGCGCCATCTCAAAGACTCGCGGGCTGGGCACGAACAATGGCAGCCGTGCCACCTGTGGCCAGTCCGGCCCGGCCAGGGCTTGCAGGTGCAGCAAACCCTGCCCACTGCTGACCACCACGCCGTTCAAGCGTTCCAACTGGATGCGTTGCATGAGCACCCCAGTGTCATAAGCCGGCAAGAAACGGCGATACAACTCCAGATAGTCGACACTAGCACCTTGTTCGCGCAAACGCTCAGCCAGCAGCTCTCGGCCGCCCTCACCCCGCAGGATCAATACACGGGCGCCTGGGCCTGCGATAGCCTCACGCAGGGTCGGCAATGCAAGCAAGGCCTCGCTGTCGTCGCCGGTTTGCGGATATTGAACGTTGAGGCCGTGATCGGCCAGTACCTGTGCGGTGGCCGCGCCGACACTGAACCAGGACAGTTGCGGCCAGACTCGATCCAACTGCTGCAAGGCCAGGCGTGCGGCAGGCTTGCTCACCACAATCACCGCACAATAGCGGCCCAGGCCACTAAACACAGCTTGTTGCTCAGCCGTGACCGGCAAAGCTTCGATATCCAGCAAGGGCAGGCTGCTGCTGAAAATGTCGGCCTCGGACAATGACGCCGCCAGCGCCATCGACTCTTCGGCTGGCCGCGTCAGCAGCACACGCCACTGGGTCACTGCGGACCCGCCTCACCGTAGACCTTTTGCAGAATGGCGCCGGCACCCTTGGCCAACAGTTCCTCAGCCACCTGGATGCCCAAGGCTGTGGCGTCACGCTGTGGCCCACGCACTTGAGCGGTGAGCAACGTGCCGCCGTCCGGGTCGCCTACCAAGCCACGCAGCCAAAGGTTTTCACCTTCAAGCACGGCATAACAGGCAATCGGCACCTGGCACCCCCCGTTAAGGTGCTTGTTCAGGGCGCGCTCGGCGGTGACACGGACTTCAGTATCCGGATGATCAAGGGGCTTGAGCAGGGCGTGAATTTCACTGTCGGCGGTACGGCATTCGATGCCCACGGCGCCCTGCCCGCCTGCGGGCAAGCTGTCTTCGACGCTGATCGGCGAAGTGATGCGGTCTTCGAAGCCCAGGCGGATCAAACCGGCGGACGCGAGAATGATCGCGTCGTACTCTCCGGCGTCCAGCTTGGCCAGGCGGGTATTGACATTGCCACGCAGGAAGCGGATCTGCAGGTCCGGGCGACGGGTGAGCAACTGCGCCTGGCGACGCAGGCTGGAGGTGCCGACGATACTGCCCAACGGTAGTTCGTCCAGAGACTTGTGGGTATTGGAAACAAACGCATCACGCGGGTCTTCGCGTTCGCAGATGCAATACAGGCCCAGGCCTTCGGGGAAGTCCATGGGCACGTCTTTCATCGAGTGCACGGCGATATCGGCTTCGTTTTCCAGCAGTGCGGTTTCCAGCTCCTTGACGAACAAACCCTTGCCGCCGATCTTCGACAGGGGCGAATCCAGCAGTTTGTCGCCGCGACTGACCATGGGCACCAGGGTCACCTTGAGACCCGGATGGGCCTGTTCAAGACGTGCTTTGACGTATTCGGCCTGCCACAAGGCCAAGGCGCTTTTACGGGTGGCGATGCGGATTTCGCGAGAGGACATGGATCAATCCGTACTGAATAGATACGGCAGATAATAACAGCTCAGGCAGACACGCTTTGATTTGAATCAGCAAGTGCGGGGCCTCCCTGGCCGCATCGCACCGGGATCGGGGCTGAAAACCTCGCCGCAGCCTTTGGGCTAAAGCTGCTGCATCATCTTGCGCACACCCGCGACATGGCGTCGGCTGACGATCAGGGCATCACCGTTAAGCCCTTTCAAAAACAGCTGAAAGTGCCCAAGGGGGGTGCGCTGCAGGCGCTCTATTCGCTCACGGGCCACCAACGCGTTGCGATGGATACGCACGAAGCGGTCGCCGAACTCATCCTCGAGGGCCTTGAGGGGCTCATCAAGCAACACCTCGCCCGCCTCGTGCCGCAGGGTCACGTATTTGTGGTCGGCAATAAAGTAGACCACCTGGTCCAAGGGGATCAGCTCGATACCCTTGCGGGTGCGCGCACTGATATGGCTGCGCGGCCCGTTGCCACTTTGGGCGGCGGGCAGCGTCAGGGCACCGAGTTGGACGCGGTTTGGGCGCTCGGCCTTTTTCAGGGCCTTGAGCAAGGCTTCGCCAGTCACCGGCTTGACCAGGAAGCTGACGCCACTGGCCTCAAGCGTGGGTGCGGCGAACTCTTCGTGAGCGGCGCACAACACCACTGCGGGTGGCGACTCTCGCTCGCTCAAGCGAGCCGCGACTTGCAGGCCATCCAGGCCTGGCATGCGGATATCGAGCAACACCACATCCGGCTTGAGGCTGTCGATCAGCGTCAACGCCTCCTCGCCGTTGGTGGCGCTCGGTTCAAGGACTGTATAACCCTCGAGTTCACTGACCAAACGGCTCAGTCGCTCGCGGGCTTGGGGTTCGTCATCAACGATCAGGACATTCATATTGCGCTGGATTCCTGCGTGAGTCTCGCACAAGGATAGCGTAGACAGGTGCGGTGACTTGCGTCACAGCGATCCACGCTAAGACTAGCGCGAGCGGCAAAAAGTGCCCCAAGAGTGGCACCCATATTTACCCGGACCTGTTCAATTGCGCCCAAGACCGCCTGCCTCAGGGCATCGTCGTAGGGTTTACTGATACACAATCCGAATACCCCCCTTTTCTAATGGATAGTCAGGGTTTCGACCGCATCACCCGACTTTGGTGCATTCACGCTCTATCAGTGCAACTGTAGACGCTCACTGAGACCACATTGCTCAATCGTCAAATATCGTTTCAATAAACATCTGGCTCCAGTCTCTTCCCGGACGCGTTCGGCGGCAAGGCACTTAGCCACCCTTTGTACAAATAAAAATGCCGACCACCCGCAGCACCGCCTCCCCAGGCAACCCTGTTATTATCGCCGGTACACCTCCATGCCTCTTTTAAGCAGATCACGAGCGAATCCATGAGCACCGACAAGACCAACCAGTCCTGGGGCGGCCGCTTCAGTGAACCCGTCGACGCCTTCGTCGCCCGCTTCACCGCCTCCGTCACCTTCGACCAGCGCCTGTACCGCCACGACATCATGGGCTCGATCGCCCACGCCACGATGCTGGCCAAGGTCGGGGTGCTGACCGACGCCGAGCGCGACAGCATCATCGACGGCCTGACCACCATTCGCGGTGAGATCGAAGCCGGTACGTTCGACTGGCGCGTCGACCTGGAAGACGTGCACATGAATATCGAAGCGCGCCTCACCGATCGCATCGGTGTGACCGGCAAGAAGCTGCATACCGGTCGCAGCCGTAACGACCAGGTGGCCACCGATATCCGCCTGTGGCTGCGCGACGAAATCGACCTGATCCTGTCCGAGATCACCCGCCTGCAAAAAGGTTTGCTGGAGCAGGCCGAGCGCGAATCGGACACCATCATGCCCGGCTTCACCCATCTGCAGACTGCACAGCCTGTAACCTTCGGCCACCACCTGCTGGCCTGGTTCGAAATGCTCAGCCGCGACTACGAGCGCCTGGTGGATTGCCGCAAACGTGCCAACCGCATGCCGCTGGGCAGCGCCGCGCTGGCCGGTACCACGTACCCGATCGATCGTGAGTACACCGCACAACTGCTAGGTTTTGACGCCGTTGGCGGCAACTCCCTGGACGGCGTGTCGGACCGTGACTTCGCCATCGAATTCTGCGCCGCAGCCAGCATCGCGATGATGCACCTGTCGCGCTTTTCCGAAGAGCTGGTGCTGTGGACCAGCGCGCAATTCCAATTCATCGACCTGCCAGACCGCTTCTGCACCGGCAGCTCGATCATGCCGCAAAAGAAAAACCCCGATGTGCCCGAGCTGGTGCGCGGCAAAAGCGGTCGCGTGTTCGGTGCACTGATGGGCCTGCTGACCCTGATGAAAGGCCAGCCGCTGGCCTACAACAAGGACAACCAGGAAGACAAGGAGCCGCTGTTCGACGCGGCCGATACCCTGCGCGACTCGCTGCGCGCCTTTGCCGACATGATCCCGGCGATCAAGCCCAAGCACGCAATCATGCGTGAAGCGGCCCTGCGTGGGTTCTCCACCGCGACCGACCTGGCGGACTACCTGGTGCGCCGTGGCCTGCCGTTCCGTGACTGCCATGAAATCGTCGGGCATGCCGTCAAATACGGCGTGGATACCGGCAAGGACTTGGCGGAAATGAGTCTGGAAGAGCTGCGCCAGTTCAGCGACCAGATCGAGCAGGACGTGTTTGCCGTGCTGACCCTGGAAGGCTCGGTCAACGCCCGCAACCACGTGGGCGGCACTGCGCCGGCGCAGGTCAAGGCAGCCGTCGCGCGCGGCCAGGCCCTGCTCGCCAGCCGCTGATGCATGCTTGTGGGAGGGGGCTTGCTCCCTCCCACATTTTGAACAGCACCCATGCTGACTATTTCTTGGCAGCGATCATCGCCAAAAATGCTGGCATCGCCGCTTCCCTGTCCGCCGCCACCTTCTGGGCATTAGGCATGGCGTGCAGTCGCTCCAGCAACGCCTTGGCCTTCTCCAGACCTTCCAGAAAATCCAGCCCGAACAGCTTTTCGCCTACCGCACAGGCAAGGTTCACGCTGTACATGAAATAGAGGTCGGCAATCGTCAAACTCTCACCCGCCACATACGGTGCAAATTTGCCGTGGCGCCCTAATGATGCGATCCCCAACAGCAAATCAGCCTTGGATTTCTCCTTGATTGCGTCCGGCACCGGCATACCGAAAAATGCCTCGGCAAAACACGCGCGGGCCGGTAACTCGATATACAGTTCAATTTCCCGGCACAACGCCAACACCTGGGCGCGCTGAAACGGCTCGCCCGGCAACAGGGCAGGGCCTTCCTGGGTTTGCTCGATATATTCAAGGATCACGCTGGTCTCATTGATGAAACCCTGCTTCACGCCCAGCACCGGCACTTTGCCACGCGGGCTTACCGCCAGCGCCTCTGGAGTCTGGCCTGGGAAAAACAGCACTTCCTCAAACGGCAGCCCTTTCTCCATCAGCGCCAGTTTGACCATGTTGTAGTAGTTACTGACCGAAAAACCGTAAAGCTTGAGCATTGCGCGTGCCTCCATGCCATGTGTGGGGTTGGCTGCAAGCGTTATAGCCTCCCGAACCCGACCTTGCCAGCAGCATCACTTGCCTGAATGGGCGTAGACTGGCGTCCTTTCCTTGAGGAGCCTGCCATGAGCGAGCCGACCGATATCGACAACGACGAAGAAGAGTTCACCGAAAGCACGCTGACCCAGGCGATTGAAAACCAGATCGAGAGCGACAACCCGCCTGCCGCCAAGGCCACTTTCAACAAGCTGACGCTGGTAGGTTACGAGCGCGAAGACATTCTGAATCTCATGGCCCATGTATTGGCTGTCGAAATCGACAAGATGCTCGAAGAAGACCGCGCATTCGATACCCAATGGTACGAAACCGCGCTGCGTGCATTGCCCGACCTGCCTCCGGAAAACGCCTGAATCCAGGGATATTGGTGGCAGGGAAGCCCGCTTCCTCGCCACAAACTTGCGCCATATCAAGACCCAGGAGTTTGTGACTGGACAGCCCGGCAAAGTGCGTTCACCTTATGTCCTGCTAGCCTCTAATAAATTCTAGAAAGTCTGGAGTCCTTATGTCGTATACCCCTGAGTTGGTTGCCGAACTGGAAATCCTTGCACTCTTCAACCTGGACAGCTCCCAGGAAGGTCTTAAAGTCCACCAGACCGCTGCCCCCACTGCCATCGCCGCTGCCAGGCGCCTGTTTGAAAAAGAGCTGATCACCCAACCCGACGGCGGCTACCTGACAAGCCTCGGTCGGGATGCAGCCGAGCACGCCCAAGGCCTGCTGACTATTCTGAGCACCACGAAGAAAGAAGCCGCCTGAGACCTGATACCGCCCACGGAGTCCGCTGGCTGCGGATTCCGAGGGCATTGCTGTGTAATAGTGAAAAATCTGGCGCCAAAAAGCCTTTTCCCCTCTAAACCTCCTACCCTTCTGACTGTAAACTCCTACACGGCCGCCCATGTCGGGCTCTTCGAGCCAACGCCGCGAAATGACCCGCACCCACGAAATCCGCCCCGATCTGGATGAAGGCATCGACCGCAAGGTGCTGGCCCAGTTGCGCGCACGCTTCATGACCCTGAACGAGGGCCGCATGGCCCGCGCCGTCGAAGGGCTGACACCACGCCAGCAGAGCGTCTTGGCGATGTTGCCGCTGTTTTTCCACGTCAATCACCCGCTGTTGCCTGGCTACGTGTCCGGCAGCACCCCGGCCGGCCTGTCCAACTTCGAGCCCGACGCCCAAGCCCTCAATGAAGCCCAACGCCTGACTCGCTCGTTCTCCTACAAGCCACGCCCGGTCAATCAGCCCAGGCCGATCCACGGCCTGTTCCTGATGGGCAGCCTCGGCACCCTGGCCCAGGCGGATCAAAGCGATATGGACGTGTGGGTGTGCCACGCCCCGGACCTCAACGACAACGAACTGGCCGAGCTACGTAAAAAGTGCCAGCTACTGGAAGCCTGGGCCCTGACCATGGGCACCGAGGCGCACTTCTTCCTGATCGAACCGACGCGCTTTGTACTGGGTGAGCGTGATACGCAGCTCAGCTCCGACGACTGCGGGACCACCCAGCATTACCTGCTGCTGGATGAGTTCTACCGCACCGCCATCTGGCTGGCCGGGCGCACGCCGATCTGGTGGCTGGTGCCGGTGTATGAAGAAACCCGCTATGCCGAGTTCACCCATGCGCTGATTTCCAAGCGCTTTATCCGCGCCGACGAAACCCTCGATCTGGGCCACCTGGCGTACATTCCTCCAGGCGAGTTCATTGGCGCCGGCCTCTGGCAACTGTTCAAGGGCATCGAGTCGCCCTACAAGTCGGTGCTCAAGTTGCTGCTGACCGAGGTCTACGCCAGCGAACACCCGAACGTGCAGTGCCTGAGCCTGCGCTTCAAACGGGCGGTGTTCGCCAACCAGTTGGACCTGGATGAGTTGGACCCGTACATCGTGGTCTATCGGCGGATCGAGGAGTACCTCAAGGCCCGCAACGAGCCGGAACGTCTTGAGCTGGTGCGACGCGCGCTGTACTTGAAGGTCAACCGCAAACTCAGCGCCGGCCAGCGCACCACCAGTTGGCAACGCCTGCTGCTGGAACGGCTGGCCCACGAGTGGGGCTGGGACCCGCGTCAGCTGACCCTGCTGGACAGCCGCAGCCAGTGGAAAGTGCGCCAGGTCGCGCTGGAACGCCGGGCGTTGGTCAATGAGCTCAATTACAGCTACCGCTTCCTGACCCAGTTCGCCCGCACCGAGAAGACCGTCAGCCCGATCAACCGACGTGATCTCAATGTGCTGGGTCGACGCTTATATGCAGCCTTTGAACGCAAGGCCGGCAAGGTCGAGTTCATCAACCCCGGCATCGCCCCGGACCTGGCCGAAGACACCCTGACCCTGGTGCAATCGCCCAACCGCAAAGAACCCGGCCGGCATTACTGGGGCCTGTATAACGGTAACCTTACGGCCTTGGAATGGGAGCACTTCGCGCCGATCAAGCGCAGCCGCGACCTGCTGGAAATGCTCACCTGGTGCCATCGCAACGGCGTGATCGACAGCAGCACCCGCCTGGCGCTGCACCCGGGCACCAGTGACATGACGGAGTTCGAGCTGTTCAACCTGCTGGGCAGCCTGCAGCAGACCATCGCCCTGCCCTTGGTCAGCGTCGATGAAGAACGCCTGCTGCGTTCGGCGGTTCCGGAAGAAGTGTTGTTGCTGATCAATGTCGGCGTCGACCCGCTCAAACATCACCGCGACCTGAACATCCTGATGACCACCGAGCGCACCGACTCGCTCAGCTATGCCGGTGTACGCGACAACCTCGTGCTGACCCTGGATCAGGTCACGCTCAATAGCTGGAACGAGGTGATGGTCAGCCGTTACGACGGCCCCCACGCGCTGCTCGAATGCTTGCGTGACTACCTCAACCAACTGCCGCCGAATCACTTGCCCAGGTTGCGGGTACGCTGCTTCTGCCACAACCGTGCGCAGTTCATTGCCCAGCGCGTCGAAGAAATCTTCGATACCGCACAAAACCTGCTGATCGGCCAAGGCAATCACCGTTACCTGCTCCAGGTGCAGCAGCATTATCACGTGATGGAACTGGTGCCGGGGCAGGCCAACCATGTGTCGCTGCCAACCCAGGACGCACTGATCGCCTACCTCAGCGAAGAACTCGCCAGCTACAGCCCGCTGCACCTGGACGCCATGGCCCTGGAAGACCACGACTTGGCGTTGCTGCTGCCCATGGGCCTGGCCGATTGCGTACAGGTGTTCTACCGGGTCAATGAAGGTCATGCCGAGTTGTACGTACTGGATGAGTTCAATGCGCTCTGGCAGCAACGCCTGCCCTTTCATGACGAACAGAGCCTGTTGGCACCGTTGCAACGTTTCCTTCAATCGATCATCTATCGCCGCGAAGCCCTGTCGTCCCTGGACACGCAACAACCGCTGGGCGAAGTGCGAACCCTGTATTACCAGCTATTGCCGTCCGGCAGCACCCGTGCACGCGGCATCGAGCCTCGGCCGGCACCTTCGACCCCGGCCGACAAAGCGTTTTATGAGGTACAGGCGATTATCGGCAAAGCCGCTCACGGCCGAGTGGGCATCACGCTGTACTGCAATCAGCGCGAGTTTTCCGAACTGGAATTTGGCGACCAACTGTTTGCCGTGGTCGCCCAGGAGATCGTCGGGCAACGCCGCGAAGCCGAGCGCTACCGCTGCTACATCACCGACCTGGACCTCTCGGGCCTGCTCGGTGACGTGCAAAGCCCGAGCAACCTGTATCTGCGCTACAAGGCCGAGCTCGAACTCTCGCTCAACAAGGCGCTGAACCAGGTTTAGAGAGGAAAGGCGCCGCCATCCTTGGGCTGGCCTTCAACGCTGAGCAACTCCAGCTTGAGGGTCTTGCCGCCCGGTGCCGGCCAGTCGATGTGCTGGCCTATCTGCAGGCCGAGCAACGCACTGCCCACCGGTGCCAGGATCGAGATTTTGCCTTCATCGGCGTTCGCGTGTTTCGGGTAGACCAGGGTCAGGTGGTAGTCCTTGCCGCTGCCTTGCTCGCGACAATGCACGCTGGAGTTCATGGTCACGACACCCGCAGGCACTTCATCGTGACCAACCACGTCTTCGGCGCGGTCGAGTTCGGCTTGCAACGCTTCGACGCCGGGAGACTCGTCGCCCAAGCGGTCGATCAATTGCTCCAGGCGCTGCACGTCAAGACGGGTGAGGATGATGGAAGGTGCGGTGGTCATGATTCAGGCAGACTCCTTTTTTCTGCACAAAAAAGCAAAACCCCGCCAAAAAAGGCGGGGTTCTCGCGGACCTCGATGAGTTGAGGTGTATCCGGACACTACCACAGCGTCACAAATAAACAAGACGGCCTCAGCCACGCGCCCTGCGCTGCTCGGCTTCGGCACAAATCACCCGGCGCCGGGAATCGTCGGCAGAGCGCCATTCACGGATGTCTTCCACGTGACGAAAGCAGCCAAGGCAGACTTTCTGCTCATCCAGTCGACACAAACTGATACAAGGTGACGGCACCGCCGGGCTGACATTACTGAACAGTGGCTTTGGCGGGCGTGCAGGTGCGGGCTGGGTCACCGTCAGATCTCGTCGAAGTCCAGCTCGACGCCGGTGTAGTCGTTGACCAGGCGCGTGAGCATCTCGCTCAGCAGCTCTTCACTCTTGTCGCACTGCCATTTGCCGCTTTCTTCGTCGTAGTCGAAGTGAACACCACCAGAACGCGCCGCCAGCCAGAGCTGACGCAGCGGCTCCTGACGACTGAAGATCAGCTGCTGGCCGCTCTCGAACTTGACCGTCAGCACGCCAGCCGAATTTTCCAGATCCACGTCCAGGCCGCTGTCGTCGAAAATATCTTCCAGCGCCTGCTGGGTCGAATCCACCAAGTCGTGAAAACGGGCTTCGGTCAAACTCATTGTGGCAACCTCAAAAGTGTCTGGTTCTGCTCAAGCGCCGCACCATACGGGCGAGCTTCGCCGATTGCAAAGGATACCGATTTCAACACGATTGGCGGCGTGAAATATCCTCAAGCAGCGTAGTACGCTTCCCGGCCGTCTCGGCAAACCCCCGCCGGACGGGTATTTCAGCGCATAGGCAAGCTGGCGGGTGGTCGGTATACTCGGGCGCAATTAATGCATATTCAAGGATTTCGCCATGAAGCGCCTGATCTCTTCCCTTGCTGCGCTCGTCGCGGTTGCTTGCCTCGTTAGTGCCTGTGGTCAAAAAGGCCCGCTGTACCTGCCGGATGACAGCAAAGACCCGAACGACCAGGCACAATCGTCGCAAAAGCCATCCAAAGCGCATAAGCACGACACCTACGAATAAGGGAACTCCATGGACGCTTTTAACTACCGGGACGGCGAGCTGTTCGCGGAAGGCGTGGCGTTGTCCGCGATTGCCGAGCGCTTTGGCACCCCGACCTATGTGTACTCCCGTGCGCATATCGAAGCCCAATACCGCAGCTTTGCCGACGCGCTGGAAGGCACACCAAGCCTGGTGTGCTACGCGGTCAAGGCCAATTCCAACCTGGGTGTACTGAATGTCCTGGCGCGCCTGGGCGCCGGTTTCGACATCGTCTCCCGTGGCGAGCTGGAACGCGTGCTGGCAGCCGGTGGCAAAGCGGACAAGATCGTGTTTTCCGGCGTCGGCAAAACCCGCGAAGACATGCGCCGTGCGCTGGAAGTCGGCGTGCATTGCTTCAACGTCGAATCCACCGACGAGCTTGAGCGCCTGCAAGTGGTCGCCGCCGAGATGGGTGTTCGTGCGCCGATCTCCCTGCGCGTCAACCCGGACGTCGATGCCGGCACCCACCCGTACATTTCCACCGGTCTCAAAGAGAACAAGTTCGGCATCGCCATTGCCGACGCCGAAGACGTGTACATCCGCGCCGCCCAACTGCCCAACCTGGAAGTGCTGGGTGTTGACTGCCACATCGGCTCGCAACTGACCACGCTGCCACCGTTCCTGGACGCCCTCGACCGCCTGCTGGCACTGGTCGACCGTCTCGGCGAATGTGGTATCTACCTGCACCACATCGACCTCGGTGGTGGTGTGGGCGTGCGTTATCGCGACGAAGAGCCGCCGCTGGTGGCCGACTACATCAAGGCAGCACTCCAGCGCATCGAGGGCCGCGGCCTGACGCTGATGTTCGAGCCGGGCCGCTACATCGTTGCCAATGCCGGCGTGCTGCTGACCCAGGTCGAGTACCTCAAGCACACCGAGCACAAGGATTTCGCCATCGTCGACGCGGCGATGAACGACCTGATCCGCCCGGCGCTGTACCAGGCCTGGATGAACGTCACCGCTGTAACACCACGCGAAGGTGTTGCACGCGCCTACGACATCGTCGGCCCGATCTGCGAGACCGGCGATTTCCTGGCCAAGGATCGTCAGTTGGCCCTGGAAGAAGGCGACCTGCTGGCCGTACATTCGGCGGGTGCCTATGGGTTTGTCATGAGTTCCAACTACAACACCCGCGGCCGTACCGCCGAGGTGCTGGTGGACGGTGATCAAGCGTTCGAAGTGCGTCGCCGCGAGACGGTAGCCGAGTTGTATGCTGGCGAAAGCCTGCTGCCGGAGTAAGCCATGCTGCTGCGTTTTACCAAGATGCACGGGCTGGGCAATGACTTCATGGTCCTCGACCTGGTCAGCCAGCACGCGCACATCCAGCCCAAACACGCCAAACAGTGGGGCGACCGTCACACCGGCATTGGCTTCGACCAGCTGCTGATCGTCGAGGCGCCGAGCAACCCGGAGGTGGATTTCCGTTATCGGATCTTCAACTCCGACGGTTCCGAAGTGGAACAGTGCGGCAACGGTGCACGTTGCTTTGCGCGCTTCGTGCTGGACAAGCGCCTGACCGCCAAACGCCAGATTCGCGTCGAGACCAAGGGCGGCGTGATTGAACTGGATGTCCGCAACGACGGCCAGATCAGCGTCAACATGGGCGAGCCCCGCCTGGTGCCGGCAGACATTCCGTTCCAGGCTACCGAGCAGGCCGCAAGCTACGCGCTGGAGGTTGACGGCAAGAACGTCGACATCGCTGCCGTCTCCATGGGCAACCCGCATGCCGTGCTGCGGGTCAATGACATCAACAACGCTCCTGTGCATGAATTGGGGCCGAAAATCGAACATCACCCGCGCTTTCCGGCACGGGTCAATGTGGGCTTCCTGCAGGTGATCGACCGTTCCCGCGCGCAATTGCGTGTATGGGAACGCGGCGCCGGCGAAACTCAGGCTTGCGGTACCGGTGCTTGCGCCGCTGCCGTGGCCGCGATCAGCCAGGGGTGGATGGATTCGCCGTTGCTGATCGACCTGCCCGGCGGACGCTTGTCCATCGAATGGGCAGGCCCTGGCCACCCGGTGATGATGACCGGGCCGGCCTCGCGCGTATACGAAGGACAGGTCCGTCTATGAGTGAGCCAAACCAATGACCGATAAGCCTCAAGTACCCGCACAAGCATCCCCAACCGACAGTCTGGAGGCCGCTGCCGTCGCGGCGTACCTTGAGGCTCATCCGGACTTTTTCGTCGATCACGAAGAACTGCTGCCGGCGCTGCGCATCCCTCACCGGCGCGGCGACACCGTTTCGCTGGTTGAGCGCCAGATGAACATCCTGCGCGAGCGCAATATCGAAATGCGCCATCGGCTCTCCCATCTGATGGACGTGGCCCGCGACAATGACCGCCTGTTCGACAAGACACGCCGCCTGATCCTGACCCTGATGGACGCCAACAGCCTGGAAGAGACGGTGATCGCCGTGGAAGACAGCCTGCGCCAGGACTTCCAGGTCCCGTTTGTCAGCCTGATCCTGTTCAGCGATAACCCGATGCCGGTGGGTCGCTGGGTCAGCGGTGGCGAGGCACAGACCGCTATCGGTGGCCTGCTGTCCGAAGGCAAGACCATCAGCGGCACCTTGCGCGAACACGAGCTGGACTTCCTGTTTGGTGCCGAACAACGCAAGCAGATCGGCTCCACCGCCGTGGTCGCCCTCAGCCACCAGGGCCTGCATGGCGTATTGGCCATCGCCAGTCGGGATCCTGCGCACTACAAGAGCTCGGTGGGCACGTTGTTCCTGACCTACATCGCCGAAGTGCTTGGCCGCGTATTACCGCGCTTCACCAGCACCTTGCGCGCGGTGCGCTAGCCATGGAACGGCAACTGGACGCTTATTGCGCTCACCTGCGCAACGAGCGCCAGGTGTCGCCCCATACCCTGCAAGCCTATCGGCGGGACCTGGACAAGGTCCTGGCACACTGTAAAAAACAGCAGATCACCAGCTGGAAAGCCCTGGATATCCAGAGCCTGCGCAGCCTGATCGCCCGCCTGCACCAGGCCGGCCAATCTTCGCGCAGCCTGTCACGCCTGCTATCAGCGGTGCGTGGCCTGTATCACTTTCTGAACCGCGAGGGTCTGTGCGACCACGACCCGGCCAATGGCCTCTCTCCGCCGAAGGGCGAACGACGCCTGCCGAAGACGCTGGATACCGATCGCGCCCTGCAATTGCTCGATGGCGCCGTTGAAGACGACTTCCTCGCCCATCGCGACCAGGCGATCCTTGAGCTGTTCTACTCCTCTGGCCTGCGGCTATCGGAACTGACCGGCCTGAACCTTGACCAACTGGACCTGGCCGACGGCCTGGTGCAAGTGCTCGGCAAGGGCAGCAAGACCCGCGTGCTGCCGGTGGGCCGCAAAGCCCGAGAAGCGTTGCAACTGTGGCTGCCGCTGCGCGCCCTGGCCAACCCGGTGGACGATGCTGTGTTTATCAGTCAACAGGGCCGGCGCCTCGGACCACGGGCAATCCAACTGCGGGTCAAGGCGGCCGGAGAGCGAGAATTGGGGCAGAACCTGCATCCACACATGCTGCGCCACTCCTTTGCCAGCCATCTGCTCGAATCCTCCCAGGACCTGCGTGCGGTACAGGAGCTGCTCGGCCACTCCGATATCAAGACCACGCAGATCTACACCCACCTCGATTTCCAACACCTGGCAACGGTATACGACAGCGCCCATCCTCGGGCCAAACGTATCAAGGGCGGCGACTCATGAGTATCAAGCTGATCACTTTCGACCTGGACGACACCCTGTGGGACAACGTCCCCGTCATTATCAGTGCCGAAGCGTCGATGCGCGAATGGCTGGCGACCCATGCCGCCAAGGTCGGCGACCTGCCGCTTGAGCATTTCGCCAGCCTGCGCCAGCAAGTGCTGGAGCGCCATCCCGAGTTGAAGCATCGCATCAGCATCCTGCGTCACCGGATACTGCTGCACGCATTTGAAGAGGCCGGCTATCCACCGCCTGAAGCCGCACAGATGGCGGACATATGCTTCGAAGCCTTCATCCATGCGCGTCATCAACTCACCCCTTTTCCCGAGGCCGAGCCCATGCTTCAAGCCTTGCGCCAGCACTTCCTGCTGGGGGTGATCACCAATGGCAATGCCGATGTGCAACGTGTGGGGCTGGCGGACTACTTTCACTTCGCCCTGCGCGCTGAAGATATCGGCATTGCCAAGCCGGATGCGCGACTGTTTCAAGAGGCATTGCAGCGGGGTGGCGTGGATGCCGACCAGGCGGTGCATATTGGCGATCATCCGGGGGATGACATCGCTGGGGCGCAGCAGGCGGGCCTTCGGGCGGTGTGGTTCAACCCGACGGGCAAGGCGTGGGAAGCGGACAAGCGTCCGGACGCGGAGATCCGCAGCCTGACCGAGTTACCGCCACTGCTCGCCCGCTGGCAATAACTTGTAGTGAGCGGGCTTGCCCCGCGCTGGGGGGCGAAGCCGCCCCAACAAGGACATCGCGGTATTTCAGAAAGACCGAGGCGCCTGGGTTTAGGGCGGCTTTGCCCCCCAGCGCGGGGCAAGCCCGCTCACTACAATGACCAGGGCATGAAAAAGCCCGCAGCGACGGCGGGCTTTTTCTTACAAGCAGGTGGCTGACCTCAGATAGGTCGGCTGCCGTACTTGTTATCCGGCTTCTTCGGTGGGTCTGCCACCACGTTAGCCTCGACTTCCTGCACTTTGCCACCTTTGGCGAGGAACTCTTCCATCGCACGGGCCAGCGCGTCGCGCTCTTTGTTCTTGGCTTCAACACTCGGCAGTTCGTCTACCGAAACCGCAGCCTTGGCTTTGCCTTTGGCCGCAGGAACAGGTACATCATCGCCACCGTCGTCTTCAGCAACGTCTTCCGCCGCGGCTTCAAGACCTTCTTCGGTGTCGTCGTCGTCACCGACTTCGAGGTCGTCGTTTTCCAGATCATCGTCGCTCATGTTCTACCTCATGACTTGCGAAAAGCAGATTAGTTATAGCCCAGCTTCGCCTTCTGTCGAAGGTCGCCGGAAAAAAATCAACATCCACCGGATAACCAGTGGCTTATGCCTCATCACCGTGCAAGGTGGCGAGGACTTTACGAGCACCGCCATGATCACGGTGCTCGCCCAGATAAACACCTTGCCAGGTCCCCATCGCCAAGCGGCCGGCCTTGACCGGCAGACTCAGCTGGCAGCCCAGGAGACTGGCCTTGAAGTGCGCCGGCAGATCATCCGGACCTTCGTCGTTGTGTTCAAACCCCGCACGGCCCTGCGGCACCAGTGAGTTGAAATAACGTTCGAAGTCACGGCGAACCGCCGGATCGGCGTTCTCGTTGACCGTCAACGAGGCCGAGGTGTGCTGCAACCACAGATGCAACAGGCCCACGCGACATGCCTTCAATTCAGGCAAGCCGGCGAGCAACTCATCGGTTACCAGGTGAAAGCCCCGGGGCTTGGCCCGCAGAGTAATCAGGGTCTGTTGCCACATACAGTTCTCCGCCTATCGGCGCGCATTCTAGCGTGCTCTGGAAAAAAACAAAGTGCCGAATACGCCTACATGCCTGTAAGACATTCGCACGGTAAAAAGTGCCGTGTGCACCGCATCACAAAGTCCGCACAAAAACCGTTACAGCCTTTTGGAACTGACAAACGCCAGACAAAAAAATGCCCGGCAAGCCGGGCATCTTTTTTCCGCGGATTTACAAGTTGTAACCGCGTTCGTTGTGTTGCGCCAGATCGAGGCCGACCGCCTCTTCTTCGTCGGTAACCCGCAGGCCCATCACCACATCCAGCACCTTGAGGATGATGAAGGTCACGATGGCCGTGTAGATCACAGTGAAGCCGACGCCTTTGCACTGAATCCAGACTTGCGCCGCGATATCAGTGGTGGCTGCGTTGAAGCCGCCCAGCGAAGGTGCCGCGAACACACCAGTCAGGATCGCACCCAGGATACCGCCGATACCGTGCACGCCGAAGGCATCCAGGGAGTCGTCGTAACCCAGCTTGCGTTTCAGGGTAGTGGCGCAGAAGAAACACACCACACCGGCGGCCAGGCCGATCACCAGTGCGCCCATCGGGCCCACGGTGCCGGCGGCTGGAGTGATTGCCACCAGGCCAGCCACCACGCCCGAGGCGATGCCCAGTGCGCTCGGCTTACCGTGGGTGATCCACTCGGCGAACATCCAGCCCAGTGCCGCAGCAGCGGTAGCGATCTGGGTCACCAGCATTGCCATACCGGCAGTACCGTTGGCAGCCGCTGCGGAGCCGGCGTTGAAGCCGAACCAACCCACCCACAGCATGGCCGCGCCGACCAGGGTGTAACCCAGGTTGTGCGGTGCCATCGGGGTGGTCGGGAAGCCTTTACGCTTGCCGAGTACCAGGCACGCCACCAGGCCAGCCACACCCGCGTTGATGTGCACCACGGTGCCACCGGCGAAGTCCAGCACGCCCCAGTCGCCCAGCAACGAACCCGGACCGCCCCATACCATGTGGGCAATCGGTGCGTAGACCAGGGTGAACCAGACGCCCATGAAGATCAGCATCGCGGAGAACTTCATACGCTCGGCAAAAGCACCGACGATCAGCGCAGGAGTAATGATGGCGAAAGTCATCTGGAAGGTGACGAACACTGCCTCGGGAAACAGCGCCGCAGGGCCCGTGATGCTCGCTGGGGTCACACCCGACAGGAACAACTTGGACAGGCCGCCCACGAAGGAGTTGAAGTTGACGACGCCCGCTTCCATACCGGTGGTATCGAACGCCATGCTGTAGCCGTAGACAAACCACAGGATGGTGATCAGGCCAGTGATGGCGAAGCACTGCATCATCACGGAAAGAATGTTTTTGGAGCGCACCATGCCGCCGTAAAACAGCGCCAGACCCGGAATGGTCATGAACAGCACCAGCGCGGTGGAGGTGAGCATCCATGCCGTGTCGCCGGAATTGAGGACTGGAGCAGGTGCTGGGTCCGCCGCCAATGCCAGGGCGGGCATTACGAGGGACAACAGGGCTCCTAGCCCTGCGAATTTACGCAGAGTCATATTGTTTTCTCCTGGGGCGTTAAGGGGTTTGACGGCTTAGATTGCGTCGGTATCGGTTTCGCCGGTACGGATGCGAATAGCCTGTTCCAGATTGACCACGAAGATCTTGCCGTCACCGATCTTGCCGGTGTTGGCCGCCTTGGTTATCGCCTCGATAACCCGGTCAAGATCCTTGTCGTCAATGGCGACATCAATCTTCACCTTCGGCAGGAAATCGACCACGTATTCCGCGCCGCGATACAGCTCGGTATGACCCTTCTGCCGACCGAAGCCTTTGACCTCAGTAACGGTAATGCCCTGCACGCCGATCTCGGACAGTGACTCGCGTACATCGTCCAACTTGAACGGCTTGATGATGGCAGTGACTAGCTTCATGAAAACTCTCTCCCGAATTGGTGGACTTGCCCCAGGAAAACAAACCCGTCTCAAGTCTAAGCGCAGTGCCTGGCTTTGTAACGCATCGTCGCCTCGACAATTACCGTGGCGACGCCAGCGAACCACTGGTGACGAAACCTGTACCCCTGATCCGTCGGCGCACTGCATTCGTCACAGCGACTGCATCAGTGCATGGGTCATGATCGTCTAAGCAGAAACCTTGCCAGCTCCGTAAAAATCATTGAAATCAGTCCATTGCCCACTTGTGCCCACCTGCGGGGCGTTTTGACGACGCCAATGCGCACAAAAACAGTGCGCTACCGCCAGACCTCCTGCGCGAAAAGCGTGCGCTCGCGGCCGTGAAAAAGACTATAGACGCTGCGTGATACACTGGCGCCCAACAGTTTTCCGGAATATTTCCCATGCTCGCGCCCAAAGACTTCCTCGACGCCCTCAGCGGCCACGCCTCTCGCTTGTTCAGCGGCGAAACCCCGCTGCCTCGCACTGAAATCGAAAGCCAATTCAAGGCGCTGTTGCAAAGCGGCTTCAGCAAGCTCGACCTGGTGAGCCGGGAAGAATTTGACAGCCAGATGGTCGTGCTTGCCCGCACGCGAGCGCGACTCGAGAGCCTGGAGGCGAAGGTGGCGGAACTGGAAGCCAGGCTGACGCCACCCGCCGAATGAGCACGGTCAGTGTGGGCGCTGTCGAGCGTTAGCCCGGCAGAGCCCACATAAAGCGCTGCTGCCTGCGCCGGATACGTTCTGTAAAACCTCCCCCGCTTCGCTCTTCCCCGCCTCGTCTACCCTTGAAAAACCGCAAGAAGCGGCACCCTTTTCAAGGAACGCGCATGTCCCTCGCCATCGTCCACAGCCGCGCCCAGGTTGGCGTCGAAGCCCCCGCAGTGACCGTCGAAGTGCACATGGCCAATGGTCTGCCATCGCTCACATTGGTGGGTTTGCCGGAAACGGCTGTGAAGGAAAGCAAGGACCGCGTGCGCAGTGCGATCCTCAACTGCGCACTGCAATACCCGTCCCGCCGCATCACCCTCAACCTCGCGCCCGCCGACCTGCCCAAGGACGGCGGGCGTTTTGATCTGGCGATTGCCTTGGGGATCCTGGCAGCCAGTGTGCAGGTGCCGGCATTGATGCTCGATGATGTGGAATGCCTGGGAGAGTTGGCGCTGTCCGGCGAGGTGCGGGCAGTCAAAGGGGTGCTGCCGGCGGCGTTGGCTGCGCGCAAGGCCGGGCGCACTGTAATAGTGCCTCGGGCGAATGCCGAAGAAGCCTGCCTGGCGTCGGGGTTGAAGGTGATTGCGGTGGATCACCTGCTGCAGGTGGTGGCGCACTTGAATGGGCATGTGCCGATTGAGCCCTATAAGTCCGACGGCTTGCTGTGCCTGAACAAACCCTATCCGGACCTGAGCGAAGTACAGGGCCAGCTTGCGGCCAAACGCGCGTTGCTGATTGCCGCTGCGGGCGCGCATAACCTGCTGCTCAGCGGGCCGCCCGGCACCGGCAAGACCTTGCTCGCCAGCCGGCTGCCCGGGTTATTGCCACCGTTGAGTGAGCAGGAGGCGTTGGAAGTCGCGGCGATTCAATCAGTAGTCAGCCTGGCGCCGCTGAGCCATTGGCCGCACCGGCCCTTTCGCCAGCCGCACCACTCGGCTTCCGGGCCGGCGCTGGTAGGCGGCGGTTCAAAACCACAGCCGGGCGAAATTACCCTGGCCCATCACGGCGTGTTGTTTCTGGATGAGTTGCCAGAGTTTGATCGCAAGGTACTTGAGGTGCTGCGCGAACCCCTGGAATCAGGGCATATCGTCATCTCCCGCGCCCGTGATCGCGTCAGTTTCCCGGCCCGCTTCCAGTTGGTCGCCGCCATGAACCCCTGCCCTTGCGGCTACATGGGCGAACCCAGTGGACGCTGCCGCTGTACACCGGAGCAGGTCCAGCGCTACCGCAACAAACTCTCGGGGCCATTGCTGGATCGCATCGACCTGCATCTCACCGTGGCCCGGGAAGCCACCGCGCTGAACCCAACCTCAAAAGCTGGCGATAACACAGCCCAGGCATCGGCACGGGTCGCTCAGGCCCGCGATCGCCAACAGCGACGCCAGGGCTGTGCAAATGCTTTCCTTGATCTGCCGGGGTTGCGCGAGCACTGCAAGCTGGCCAAGGTTGATGAAGGCTGGCTGGAAAGTGCCTGTGAACGGCTGACGCTTTCCCTGCGCGCAGCCCATCGGCTACTCAAGGTGGCGCGTACGCTTGCCGACCTTGAGCAAGCCGACAGCATCACCCGGACTCATTTGGCGGAGGCCTTGCAGTATCGGCCTGCGGCGACCGGCTAAGGCCCCTTGGGAAAGTCCAACAACAACCGGGCCACTTCCATGACTTCGTCCAACGCCGCTTCGGCCGCCTCTGGGGAGGGTTTGAGCATCAGGTCATCGGCGTAGCCCATCGCCACGGCAAAGATCTGGCGGGCAGCGCGTTGGGGCGAGTCACAACGCACGACTTTGGCAGCGACACATCGCTCGATCACTTCAGCGAGCATGCCTTGCCACTGAGCATTGATCACCAAATAAGCATGCGCCATTTCCGGGTCTTGCATCGCTTCGTCCCAAGCATCAAGCCATAGTGCCCAGCCAGCATCGGCGGTGCTCGGAAGGCAGTCACACAAGAAACCCACCAACGCCTCCAGAGGCGGCGCCTCTGCCAGCGGTGCACGCACTTCGTCCAACTGTTCGTTGGCAAACCGCACAAAGGCTTCGCGGCGCAGTTCCTTCCAGTCGCTGAAATAGTGATAAACGTGGCTGCGGGAAAGTCCGGCATGTTCAGCCAGATCACGGGTAGACACATCAGCAAAACCCTTGCTACGAAACAGTTCCAGGGCAGCGGCGATGATCTGGTCTTTACGGTCAATACGCGACATTGGGCATTTCCTTCAGGCGCGGGAAGATAAACGGCGCTTGCTTTTTGAGCGATCGCTCAAGGATACTTGAGCAGTCGCTCAATAATAGCGTTTATCATCCCTCTGGTGCACCCATGTCATCCGTCCCCCCACAAATTCTGATCGAAGAAAGCAAGAAAATCGGCCAGCAATCTGCCGGTCAAACCTTAAAAGCCATCGCCAAAGCCTATCCCGGCAAGTTGTCCTGCACACTGTCGCTGGTCGCATTGGAAAACGCGCTATTGCTGGCCTACCCATTGTTTGCAGGGTTTGCGGTGGACTCCATCATTCGCGGCGACCCGCGCAGCGCGCTGTTCTACGCCGTCGTGGTCATGGCGTTCTGGGTAGTCGGGGCCGCACGACGGGCTCTGGATACGCGCACGTTCACACGGATCTATGCCGACCTTGCGGTGCCTGTCATTCTCAACCAGCGCCAACAAAACCACAGCACCTCGAAATCCGCGGCACGCGTGGTACTCGCACGTGAGTTTGTCGACTTCTTTGAAAAGCACGTGCCGATCATTGCCACGGCTTTGGTGTCGATTATCGGCGCGGCGGTGATGTTGATCGTGATTGAGCCTTGGGTAGGCCTGGCCTGCGTGGCTGCACTGCTGCTGTGCATCACGCTGTTGCCACGCTTTGCCCAACGCAACCAGGCATTGCATGAGCGCCTGAATGATCGCTTGGAGAAAGAAATCGGCCTGGTGGAAAAAGTCGGCGCACCCACCTTGCACCGCCACTACCACGTGCTGTCACGTCTGCGAATCTGGCTTTCAGACCGTGAGGCCGCCGCGTACCTGTTCCTCGGCACGCTGGCAGCGCTGCTGTTCGTGGTTGCCATCTCTCAGTTGACGCTGTCGACAGCAGTCATGGCCGGTCACGTATATGCGGTCATGACCTACCTCTGGACCTTCGTCACCAGCATGGACGAAGCACCCGGGATGGTCGATCAACTGGCGCGCCTGAAGGACATTGGCAAGCGCGTGGACCCTGGCCTCGACAATCGTTAAGCCTTAGCGCGCAGCCCGTCTGTTCAGGTGCGGGGCACGCGGGCTTTTGGCTCTTCATGCACGATCATGGCCTTGCGGCTTGGTAGACGCCCATTGAGCAGGGCGTAAGCCGCCAACCCGATCAGCAAGCCCCAAAACGCCCCGCCTATGCCCAGCAAGGTGATATTCGCGGCGCACGCCAAGAAGGTAATCAACGAAGCTTCCCGGGATTTGGCCTCTGCCATAGCATTGGCCAGGCTCATTCCGATGGTGCCGAGCAGGGCCAGCCCGGCGAGTGTCGTAATGAATGTCGCCGGGAATGCCATGAATACGGCAGCCAAGGTCACCCCGAACACCCCGACAAGGATGTAGAACACGCCCGCAGCCACGCCAGCGATCCAACGCTTGGCTGGGTCTTGCGATGCTTCCTTGCCAGTGCAGATGGCTGCGGTGATGGCCGCGATGTTAAACGCGTGCGAGCCGAAGGGCGCCATTAGCAGCGAGCCCAACCCGGTCACCATCAAGATGGGGTTCGCGCTGGCCTGGAAACCATCATTACGCAACACCAGCATGCCGGGCATGTACTGACCCGTGAGGGTGATCAGAAACAGCGGCAGTGCCACGCTGAGCAGCGCATTAATCGAAAACTGGGGCGTGGTGAAAACGGGGGCCGCCACTTGCAGCGACAACCCCGAAAGATCCACTCGGTTCTGTGCAAGCAGAAAAACCAGCCCGAGTACCAGAATGCCGACGACCGCATAGCGAGGGGCAAACCGCTTGAGCACCACATAGGTGGCAACCAGCAGCCCAGCCAGCGTGGGATCCAGGCTCACGCCCTCAAATGCGCCAATCCCGAACTGCAGCAGAATCCCGGCCAACATGGCCGCAGCGATACCGCGTGGAATCAACCGGATGACTTTTTCAAAACAACCGGACAACCCAAGCAGCGCAAACGCGATGGCCGAAATAATGTACGCACCGACGGCTTCGGCATAGGGCGTGGTGGACAACGCCACAACCAGAAACGCCGCAGCGGGCGTCGACCACGCAGTAATGATTGGCTCACGGCTCACCCAACTGAGAAACAAGCCGGTCACTCCAACACCAATCGAAACCGACCAGACCCACGAAGCCGTCAATTCGGGACTAAGCCCGGCCGCCTTGGCCGCCTGGAAAACCAGAACGAATGTGCCGCCATAGTTGACGATGACGGAAATAAGCCCGGCCATCACGGGATGGATAAGCTCATGCAGCCGCAACGATGACCGGTAGGTTGAGGAAGACATGCGTCATTTGCTCCTTGCAATACGAGGTATCAAACCTCGCGTGAAGATAATTCATAGCTCTGGAATGCCTGGGGTCATCCACCTACTCCGAAGGAGTCGGACGCAGACCACGCGTGCCAGCCTTGCACGCGCAGGGCTGTAGTGCGGACTAAAGTCTAGGGATAAACTGGCCTGGCATTACAGGCCAATTCATCAAAGCAGGGCAGACCGCATGAAAAGGACGTTCGAGCTGGAAACGCTGAAAATGCGGATCAACGATGCGCAATTTCAGGTATTGGATCTGCATCAGCGAATTCAACGCGCACTGCGCGCCCTGATCCTTGACGATGCACTCGCCCCCGGTCTCAAGCTGCCTGCGACACGGGTTTTGGCCAAATCTCTGGGAGTGGCTCGCGATACCGTAGAGAACGCCTACGTATTGCTGCAGCGGGATGGTTTTATCGTGCGCCGCGGGGGCTCAGGCAGTTATGTATGCCAAGCCATAGGCGCCGAGCTGTGCGGAAAGCCCCGCCGACGTATCAAGGCGCTGGAAGACAAAAGCAGCCGGGCTGAAGCGGGTGTCGGCTTGAGCCAACGCGGTCGCATGATCCTCGACAGCGGTGGCGTGAACGATCAACAGATGATCAGGGCATTCGCCACCGGCCTGCCTGAGACCCGGACGTTTGCGATCGATGTATGGGAGCGCTTGCAACGCCAAGTGACGAAAGACTATCGCAGCAGCGTGTTATTGCATGGCGACCCGCAGGGAGCCGAACCATTGCGCAAAGCCATCGCCACCTATCTGAACCTGGAGCGCGGGGCCAAATGCTCCCCTGATCAGATACTGGTGCTCAGCAGTACTCGCCAGGCGCTTTTCCTATGCGCTCAGTTGCTAGTAGACGTCGGCAAACCGATTCTGATGGAAAATCCAGGATACTTCGGCGCCCGCAAAGCCTTCGAAACCGCAGAGGCCAAGGTCATACCCATTGATGTCGATGGGCTGGGCATACGTACCGAACTGCTGCACGCCGACCGCAGCGGCGCCAATTGTGTGTACGTCACCCCCTCTCACCAATACCCCACCGGCGCCACGTTGCCACTGGAGCGACGCCTTGAGTTGATCAACTGGGCGGCAGAAAAGGGCAAATGGGTTATTGAAGATGACTACGACAGCGAGTTTCACTATGACGGCAAACCCACCGCCTGCGTGCAAGGCTTGGATAAATACCAGCGCACGCTGTACATCGGCACCTTCAGCAAGACCCTCTACCCCGGCCTGCGCATGGGTTACATGGTGTTGCCTCACGAACTGATCAGCGCCTTCACCTATGCCCGCAGCATGATGGATGGCCACACGCCACAGCTCCAGCAACTGACGCTGGCGCGCTTCATGGAAGACGGCCATTACAACGCCCATGTCCGCGCAATGCGCAAGCTCTACGCCGGACGCCAATCGATCTTGCTGGATGCCCTAGGCAAACACTTGGGCGATATCGTCACCGCGTCTCGCCCCCAGGGCGGGCTGCAAATTCCGTGTTTGCTGCACGATGGCTGGTCGGAGGCAATGACTATCCGCCAGGCTGAGAGCTGCGGTGTACAACTGCCCGGCCTCAGCAGGCTGTATGCTGGCGATGAGAAGAAACAAGGGTGGTTATTGGGCTACTCGTCCTTGACCGCCCATGAAATCGAAGCCGCCGTACTGCGTTTGGCCAAGGCGCTGAGAACACCTCAGGCGACACCCTGGGCTAAGTGACCCAGGGCAAAACGATCAACGAAACCGATCCACTTCATGGCGCAAGCCCGCCGCCAGGGTTTCCAGCTCCTTGGCGGTAAACGCCAGGTTCGACACCACTTCACGCTGCTCGCTGTTGGCCAACGCAATGCTCTGCAGATTGCTGCTGAGCACATTTGCGGTGCTGCTCTGCTCCTGGGTCGCCGTGGTGATCGCCGCGAACTGCTGCCCGGCCGAGCGGCTTTGTTCGTCGATACGTGCCAGGGCCGAGGCCACGTCGGCGTTACGCGACAAGCCTTCCTGCATCAGCACATTGCCGTGTTCCATGGTGCTGATGGCGTTGCCGGTTTCCTGTTGGATGCTCTGGATCATCCCGGAAATTTCGTCAGTGGCTTGGCGGGTACGCGACGCCAAGTTGCGCACTTCGTCAGCAACCACGGCAAAGCCACGCCCCTGCTCACCGGCACGGGCGGCCTCGATCGCGGCGTTGAGCGCCAACAGGTTGGTCTGTTCGGCGATCGAGGTGATCACCCCCACAATCCCGCCGATTTCCTGGGAACGCTGGCCCAAGGTGTTGATCACCGTGGCCGTGCTGTTCAGCGCGGCGGCGATGTGTTCCAGGGACGACGACGCCTCTTGCATCGAGGTACGGCCAATGCGGGTTTGCTGGGCGTTTTCCTGGGCCAGGCGTTCGGTATTGCCCATGTTGTCGGCAATGTTCAACGACGTGGCGCTGAATTCTTCCACCGCACCGGCCATGCTGGTGATCTCGCCGGACTGTTGCTCCATGCCTTCATACGCGCCGCCGGACAGACCGGACAATGCCTGCGCCCGGCTATTGACCTCTTCGGCTGCCTTGCGGATGTGCGACACCATGGTCGACAGCGCTTCGCCCATCTGGTTGAAGGCGCGCGCCAACTGACCGATTTCATCATGGCTGGACACGTTCAAGCGTGCGCTCAAATCGCCGGCACCCAGGGCTTCGGCCTGGCGTACCAGGTCACTCAGGGGCTGCAGTTTGCGGCGCAGCAACCACACCACTGCGCCCACCGCCAGCAACATCGCCAACACGCTGCCGATCACCAGGCGGATCCCCACCGCCCAGGTCACCGAGCGAATCTCGGACTTCGGCATGCTCGCCACAACCGACCACGGGCCGCCCTCAAAGGGCACCGCGACGCTATAGAAGTCTTCGTTCTTGTCACTCCAGAATTGCCCTTCGCCCGGCGCTTTCGCCAGTTCGAGCATCACGGGGATGGCCTGGTCCGGTGCCTGCACGCCAGCGGGTGGTACCAGCCAGTGTTTCTGTTCATCGAGCAAGGCCAGGGAACCGGTCTGGCCGATACGGAAACGCTTGAGATTGTCGAACTGGGCCTTCTGCTCATCGGTGTAGTCAAAACCGATGAACAACACGGCGATCACTTTGCCGCCAGCGTCCCGCACCGGGGTGTACTGGGTCATATAGGCCCGGTCGAACAACACCGCACGGCCGACATAACCCTGCCCAGCCAGCAGGCGCTGGTACGCCGGGTGCTGGTGATCGAGCACGGTGCCGATGGCGCGGTTGCCGTCCTGCTTGGTCAGGGAGGTGCTGACGCGGACAAAGTCTTCACCGCTGCGTACGAATACCGTGGCCACACCGCCGGACATTTGCTTGAAAGCGTCCACTTCCCCGAAGTTGTTGTTCAACACCACGTCGCCCAGGTACAGGCTCGGCGTTTGCACACCGGCCACGGTAACCGGCTGGTCCGGCCGCACGCTCAACCCGGCGCCGAAGCGCTTTTCAAACAGCCCGCTCAAACGCTGGGTACTTTCGCGCAAGGTGCCGTGGAAGGTATTGAGTTGATCGGCGAGCAGGCGTGCCTCGCTGGCCAGGTGTTCCTCGCGGGTGTCGAGGTTGGCGGAGTCGAGGGAACGCAGGGCGAAAACCGTACTGCCGCTGATGGCGACAGCCAGAATCACGGCCAAGGCGAGACCTAATTGGGAGGCGATCCGAGCGCGAGGTTGAGACATGACAGCTCCTGGCCGAGGCCAGGATCATCCTGATCTCATAGCGTTGCTCGGCAAATTATCTAGTGGGTAGCAAGGGTGCACGATGGTTCCACACCCCTTCTTCGGCGGGCGCGGGCAATACTTGAGTGCTGTGCAGAGGTATCGCGCAAACGATTGCAACCCACGCTCAATCCAGGCGCTCAACCTGTGGCAATTCCATCGCACGGACTTCCCCTTGAAGAAACTCCGCCAGCCGCCGCAAGCGCTCACCACCGGGGCGGGTTTTCGGCCATACCAGGTAGTAATTTTCCCCACTGGCCACCGCTGTCGGCCAGGGCAGGCTCAAGCGCCCCTGGGCCACATCCTCGGCCACCATCAACAGATCGCCCATGGAGACCCCGTAACCTCTCGCGGCAGCGATCATGCCCAACTCAAGGGTGTCGAACACCTGCCCGCCCTTGAGCGACACCTGGGATGACAGCCCCATGCGCTCCAGCCAGTTGCGCCAATCGCGGCGGTCGGGCGTGGGATGCAACAGTTCGGCGCCGGCCAGGCGCGCGACGTCCCAAGGCCCATCCTCCAGCAGGTTCGGCGCCCCCACTGGAACCAGCAACTCGGGGAACAGGTAAACGGCCTCCAGATCCGCCGGAAAATGCCCGTAGCTGAGCAGCACCGCGCAGTCGAAGGGCTCCTGGTTGAAGTCGACCTCATCCACGCTCATCCACGCGCTGGTCAGTTGCACCTCATTGCCCGGCTGCAGGGCCCGGAAGCGACTGAGCCGCGCCAGCAGCCAACGCATGGTCAACGTGGGCGGTGCCTTCATGCGCACAATGTCATCTTCGGCGTTCAAGGTCTCGCAGGCCCGCTCCAGGGCAGCGAAACCTTCGCGCACGCCGGGCAACAACAGGCGCGCGGCTTCAGTGAGCTGCAAGGTCCGACCGCTGCGCTGGAACAGGCGACAGGCAAAATGCTCCTCCAGCGTGCGAATGTGCCGGCTCACTGCACTCTGGGTAATCGACAGCTCCTGCGCCGCACGGGTGAAGGAGTTATGCCGGGAAGCGGCTTCAAAGGCGCGCAAGGCATAAAGCGCAGGCATACGACGAGACATTGAGAAGCTCCTACGGGGCAATCCCCAAACCCTACCAGAATCCCTCAGGCATGAGTTTTAATCATGCTGATGATCGCATTTATCGTTTTGTGCATTGAACCCAGAGCGTCGAGAATCAACCCTTCCCCAACCCTCTGACTTTTCGAGCGTGATGATCATGCAACATCCGGCGCGTAGCGAACTCTGGGCCATTCTGCGGCTGTCGGGGCCGTTGATTGCCTCACAGTTGGCCCACATGCTGATGGTGCTGACCGATACCCTGATGATGGCCCGCCTGAGCCCCGAAGCTCTGGCCGGTGGTGGCCTGGGTGCAGCGAGTTACTCATTCGTGGCGATTTTCTGCATTGGCGTGATTGCCGCCGTGGGCACCCTGGTTGCCATTCGTCACGGCGCGGGCGATATCGAAGGCGCCACCCGCCTGACCCAGGCCGGGCTGTGGCTCGCCTGGCTGATGGCCCTGGCGGCGGCGCTGCTGCTGTGGAACCTCAAGCCAGTACTATTGATGTTCGGCCAAACCGAATCCAACGTGCACGCGGCAGGGCAATTCCTGACGATCCTGCCGTTCGCCCTGCCCGGCTACCTGAGCTTCATGGCCCTGCGCGGCTTTACCAGCGCCATCGGCAAGGCGACGCCGGTCATGGTGATCAGCCTGTGCGGCACCGTGCTCAACTACCTGCTCAACCATGCGTTGATCGAAGGCATGTTCGGCCTGCCGAAACTGGGCTTGATGGGCATCGGCCTGGTGACGGCCATCGTAGCCACCAGCATGGCCCTGGCACTGATGTGGTACATCCGCAGCAACCGGGCCTACGCGGCCTACCCGCTGGGTTCGGGCCTGCTACGCCTCAACACCCGATACCTGCGCGAGCTGTGGCGCCTGGGCCTGCCGATTGGTGGCACCTATGCGGTGGAAGTCGGGCTGTTCGCCTTCGCGGCGTTGTGCATGGGCACCATGGGCAGCACGCAACTGGCGGCGCACCAGATCGCGCTGCAAATTGTTTCGGTCGCGTTCATGGTGCCGGCGGGCATGTCATACGCGGTAACCATGCGCATCGGCCAGCATTACGGTGCCGGGCAGCTGCTGCAGGCGCGCTTGGCCGGGCGAGTCGGCATCGGCTTTGGCGCGATGATAATGCTAGGGTTTGCGGCAGTACTCTGGTTGTTTTCCGACCCGCTGATCGGACTTTTCCTGGACCATGACGACCCCGCCTTCCACGATGTCATCGTCCTGGCCGTCAGCCTGCTGGCCGTGGCCGCCTGGTTTGAGCTGTTCGACGGCGTGCAGACCATCGCCATGGGCTGCATCCGCGGACTGAAGGACGCCAAGACCACTTTTCTGGTGGGCTTGGGTTGCTATTGGCTGATCGGCGCACCCTCGGCGTGGTTGATGGCCTTTACCCTGGGCTGGGGACCGACCGGGGTGTGGTGGGGCCTGGCGCTGGGGTTGGCGTGCGCGGCCATCGCCCTGACCTGGGCGTTTGAAGCGAAGATGAAGCGGATGATTCGCCAGGAGCCTGAAATTCGCACTGAATTTCAGGCCATGCTGCCGGACTAGGGCCTGCAAGCCACTAGCCCAACAGCGCCTCCTGGCTCTTGCCGAACGTCAGGTACTCCACCAGCTCCGGCAAGGGCAGCGGCTTGCTGATCAGGTAACCCTGGGCCTGGTCGCAGCCAAACAGACGCAACAACGCCAACTGCTCAGGGGTTTCCACGCCTTCGGCCACCACTTCGAGGTTGAGGTTGTGGGCCAGGTTGATCATCGCGTGAACTAATTTGCGGTTCTCTTCGCGCTCTTCCATGCCACCCACAAAACTCTTGTCGATCTTCAACAAGGCAATCGGCAAGCTGTTGAGGTGCACGAACGATGAGAAACCGGTGCCGAAGTCATCCAGGGAGAACCGCACACCGAGGCGCCCCAAGGCATCCATGGTCTGCTTGACCAGATCGCTGCGACGCATCACGGCGGTCTCGGTCAACTCGAACTCCAGCCACTTGGCCTCCACGCCACGCTCGGCGATCAACCGACTGAGAGTGGAGAGCAACTGGCTGTCCTGGAACTGGCGAAACGACAGGTTGACGGCCATGTGCAGCCGCGGCAGATCGCGCTCGCGCAGGTCTTGCATGTCGCGCAAGGCTCGGGAGATCACCCAATAACCCAGCGGCACGATCAAACCGCTCTGCTCGGCCAGGGGGACGAACTCACTGGGCGGCAACAAGCCCCGTTCACCATGGCGCCAGCGCACCAGGGCTTCCAGGCCAACGATATGCCCGTCGTCCAGGTCCAGGCGCGGCTGGTAATGCAATTCCAGCTCGTCACGGCGCAACGCGCGGCGCAGCTCGCTTTCCAGGTCGGCCAGGCTGCGGGCGTTACGGTTGATGCGTTCGTTGAAGATATGAAAGGTACAGCCCTGGGTGCTCTTGGCCTGCTGCATGGCGATATGGGCGTGCCACATCAACGGGTCGGCACCGGCGCGTGCGCGGGCATGCGCCACACCGAGGCTGCAACCGATCAACAAGCTTTCGCCGTCGACCCAGTACGGCTCGGCCATCACTTCGGTGATGCGCTCGGCCATCCATTCGGCACGCTGGGGCGCACGCCGGGTATCGATCAGCAAGGCGAACTCATCACTGCCCAGGCGCGCCAACTGGTCCCCGGCTTCAAGCTGGCTTTTGAGCCGTGAGACCACTTGCAGGATCAACCGATCACCGGCCTGGTGGCCCAGGGCATCGTTGGCGTGACGGAAGTTATCGAGGTCCAGATGGCCGAGCGCCAGGCCTCGCCCTTCGTTTTCCGCCAGTCGCGCAGCCAGCAGGGTCTGGAAACCCTGGCGGTTGGCAATACCGGTGAGCGGATCCTGTTCGGCCAGGCGCTGCAAGGTGTTCTCCAACACACCGCGCTCACGGACATGGCGCAGGCAGCGGCGCAACGTATCGGCATCCAATACACTGCGCACCAGCCAGTCGCTGACACCCAGCGGCGAAACCAGTGGTTCCTGCTCCAACAGCAAGACGCACGGCAGGCTGCAACGGCCAGGGCCGGGTTGCAGGCTGGGCGTGGTCAATAGCACGGCACTGTGGTCGTCATCGAACAGACGACTCACCGAGTCCCAGTTGGGCGCACTGATCAGCACAGCCCCATCGCCCATCGGCACCAGGCACTCGCGCAACAACGCTGCCCACTCAGGCGGATCGGCCAGAAGCAGCAAACGCAAGGGTTCGACAGGCGTAGACAAGCTAGCTCCCTAGACTCTGCAAGATTTCAATGGCGGCGGGCAGTATGACGTGCGGCCTGAGAATCACCCATGATAAGGCTTATCAGAGGCACAGGCTGCACACATCCGCTGCAAAAAGCTCCCACATCCTGCGACAAAGTATCAAAACCGGCAAATTTAGATCGAGTGGTACGTCACACCGTCGTTCTGTGAGAGCAGAATCCTGCCAGCCTGTTAAAATGCCCGCCCTTTTGAACAACGACCCCCTGAATTCCGTATGTCCCGACTCAATCCCCGGCAGCAAGAAGCCGTGAACTACGTCGGCGGCCCTCTATTGGTGCTCGCCGGCGCCGGCTCCGGCAAGACCAGCGTGATCACCCGCAAGATTGCGCACCTGATCCAGAACTGCGGCATCCGCGCCCAGTACATCGTCGCCATGACCTTTACCAACAAGGCGGCGCGCGAAATGAAAGAGCGTGTCGGCACGCTGCTCAAGAGCGGCGAAGGCCGTGGCCTGACTGTGTGCACCTTCCACAACCTGGGCCTGAACATCATCCGCAAGGAGCATGTGCGGCTGGGCTATAAGCCAGGTTTCTCGATCTTCGACGAAACCGATGTGAAGTCGCTGATGACCGACATCATGCAGAAGGAATACGCAGGCGACGACGGCGTGGATGAGATCAAGAACATGATCGGCGCCTGGAAAAACGACCTGATCCTGCCGGCCCAGGCCCTGGAAAATGCGCGCAACCCCAAGGAACAGACCGCCGCCATCGTCTACACCCACTATCAACGCACGCTCAAGGCGTTCAACGCGGTGGACTTCGACGACCTGATCCTGCTGCCGGTGAAGTTGTTCGAGGAACACGCCGACATCCTCGAAAAATGGCAGAACAAAGTGCGCTACCTGCTGGTGGACGAATACCAGGACACCAACGCCAGCCAATACCTGCTGGTGAAAATGCTGATCGGCAAGCGCAACCAGTTCACCGTGGTAGGCGACGACGACCAGTCGATCTACGCCTGGCGTGGCGCCCGCCCGGAAAACCTGATGCTGCTCAAGGAGGACTACCCGTCCCTGAAAGTGGTGATGCTGGAGCAGAACTACCGCTCCACCAGCCGTATCCTGCGCTGCGCCAACGTGCTGATCTCCAACAACCCCCACGAGTTCGAAAAGCAACTGTGGAGTGAGATGGGGCATGGCGATGAGATCCGCGTGATCCGCTGCCGTAACGAAGACGCCGAAGCCGAGCGCGTGGCCGTGGAAATCCTCAGCCTGCACCTGCGCACCGACCGGCCCTACAGCGATTTCGCGATTCTGTACCGAGGCAACTACCAGGCCAAACTGATCGAACTGAAATTGCAGCACCACCAGGTGCCGTATCGCCTGTCGGGCGGCAACAGCTTCTTCGGACGCCAGGAAGTAAAGGACCTGATGGCCTACTTCCGGTTGATCGTGAACCCGGACGACGACAACGCCTTCCTGCGCGTGATCAACGTGCCACGTCGGGAAATCGGTTCCACCACCCTGGAAAAGCTCGGCAACTATGCCACCGAACGCAAGATCTCGATGTACGCGGCCACCGATGAAATCGGCCTGGGCGAGCATCTGGATACCCGCTTCACCGACCGCCTGTCGCGCTTCAAGCGCTTCATGGACAAGGTGCGCGAGCAGTGCGCCGGCGAAGATCCGATCAGCGCGCTGCGCAGCATGGTCATGGACATCGACTATGAGAACTGGCTGCGCACCAACAGCTCCAGCGACAAGGCCGCGGATTACCGCATGGGTAACGTCTGGTTCCTGATCGAAGCGCTGAAGAACACCCTGGAAAAAGACGAAGACGGCGAGATGACCGTCGAGGACGCCATCGGCAAGCTGGTGCTGCGCGACATGCTCGAACGCCAGCAGGAAGAGGAAGACGGCGCCGAAGGTGTGCAAATGATGACCTTGCATGCCTCCAAGGGCCTGGAGTTCCCCTACGTGTTCATCATGGGCATGGAGGAGGAAATTCTCCCGCACCGCTCCAGTATCGAAGCCGACACCATTGAAGAAGAACGGCGACTGGCCTACGTGGGCATTACCCGCGCGCGTCAGACCCTGGCCTTCACCTTTGCTGCCAAGCGCAAGCAATATGGCGAAATCATCGATTGTGCCCCCAGCCGGTTCCTCGACGAACTCCCGCCGGATGATCTGGCCTGGGAAGGCAATGACGACACCCCCACCGAGGTGAAGGCCGTTCGCGGCAACACCGCCTTGGCAGATATACGCGCGATGTTAAAGCGCTAGAATCGACTACTTTTTAATCTACTTTCGACGCACGCTGCGTCAACAGAGGAAGCTTTCCGTGGAAGCACTGCACAAGAAAATTCGCGAAGAAGGCATCGTGCTTTCCGATCAGGTACTCAAGGTCGATGCCTTTCTGAACCACCAGATCGACCCGGCACTGATGAAGCTGATCGGCGACGAATTCGCCGCGCTGTTCAAGGATTCAGGCATCACCAAGATCGTCACCATCGAAGCTTCGGGCATCGCACCAGCGATCATGACCGGTCTGAACCTCGGCGTGCCGGTAATCTTCGCCCGCAAACAACAGTCCCTGACCCTGACTGAAAACCTGCTGTCGGCCACGGTGTACTCCTTCACCAAGAAAACCGAAAGCACCGTGGCCATTTCCCCGCGCCACCTGACCAGCAGCGACCGCGTGTTGGTCATCGACGACTTCCTGGCCAACGGCAAGGCATCGCAGGCGCTGATTTCGATCATCAAGCAAGCCGGCGCAACCGTCGCGGGCCTGGGCATCGTGATCGAGAAATCCTTCCAGGGTGGCCGTGCGGAGCTGGACGCGCAGGGTTATCGGGTTGAGTCGCTGGCGCGGGTTAAATCGCTGGCCGGTGGTGTTGTCACCTTCATCGAGTGATTTGCTGCACAGCAAATACCCGGTGAATACAGATCAAAATGTGGGAGGGGGCTTGCTCCCGATGGCAGTGGTCAGCTAACACATTCGGTGACTGGCGCACCGCTATCGGGGGCAAGCCCCCTCCCACATTTTATTCAGGTTGGCTGTCAGTGCGCGGTGGCCTGCAGGCCGGCCAGTAGCAGGCGCTGATACAGGTCCTCCTTCAGCCCATCGGGCTTATCCAGGCGCATCCGCTTGAGGTGCTGAGGAAATGCCCCCGGCTCCGGCGCATCCAGCGCAGCCTTGCCCAACTCCAGAATCTCCGTCAGCTTGAATTTGCTCTTGAGCCAGTTCAATGCGCGCAACAGATCTTTTTCTTCATCAGTGAAATCAGTGCCCAGTGGATACTCGGGAAACAACCGCCGATGCCGAGCCTGAAGCGCCTGTAGCCGCTGCGGCGTATTGTCGGTAAAACGCGGGTCCAGCTGGAAATCCTCGGGCAGCTTGCCGGCCTTCTGTGCCTGTTTGATCAAGTCGTCCTGGAAACGGGAGTCGGTAATATTGAGCAGCGCCTCGATCACCTTGGCGTCCGTCTGCCCACGCAGGTCGGCAATGCCGTATTCGGTGATGACGATGTCCCGCAGGTGCCGTGGGATAGTGCAGTGGCCATACTCCCAGACGAGATTGGAACTGACCTCCCCCGCCGACTCGCGCCAACTGCGCAGAATCAGGATCGACCGCGCGCCTTCCAGCGCATGGCCTTGGGCGACAAAGTTGTACTGCCCGCCCACGCCGCTGAGCACGCGACCGTCTTCCAACTGGTCGGCCACACCCGCACCGAGCAACGTCACCATGATCGCGCTGTTGATAAAGCGGGCATCCTAGCGCTGCAAACGCTTGAGTTCTTCCTGGCCATACAGCTCGTTGATGTAGCTGATGCGGGTCATGTTGAATTCAAGACGCTTGCCGTGGGTCATTTCCTGCAAGCGCTGGTAAAAACTGCGTGGCCCGAGGAAGAAACCGCCATGGATCGATACGCCGTCGGGCTGCGCTGCATCATCCAGGGTGCCGGCGTTGGCTTGCACCTGGGTCGCCACGTCCGGGTAGACCTTACGCCGCACAATGCCGGCATCGGCCAGCACCAGCAGGCCATTGACGAACATTTCGCTGCAGCCATAGAGGCCCCGCGCAAAGGGCGCGACGCCGCCTTCACGGCTGATCAGCGGTGCCCACTGGTACACATCCAGGTCCGTCAACAGTAGCCGGTAGGCTTCGTTATCCGCCTGGCGCGCCAGCAGAGCGGCGGTCAGCGCATCGCCCATGGAGCCGATACCGATCTGCAGGGTGCCGCCATCGCGCACCAAGGTGCTGGCATGCAGGCCGATAAAATGATCCTGGAAACCCACCGGCATATTCGGTGTGGAGAACAGCGTGGTGCTGTCCTTTTCGTCGAGCAGGTAGTCGAATGCGTCCATGCCCAGCTCGGCATCGCCAGGCATGTAAGGCAAATCGCTGTGGACCTGGCCGACGATCAGGATGGTCTCACCCGCCTCGCGGCGCTTGGAGATCAGCGGCAACAGGTCAAGGGTGATATCCGGGTTGCAGCTCAGGCTCAGGCGGTCAGGGTGTTCGGCGCTGCTGGCCACCAACTGCGCCACCAGGTTCAGGCCGGCTGAGTTGATGTCGCGAGCGGCGTGGCTGTAGTTGCTGCTGACGTAGTCCTGCTGGGCCGACGCACTGTGGAGCAGGCTGCCAGGCTGCATGAAGAACTGTTGTACGCGGATATTGCTGGGCAAGCTGTCCTTGTGCAGGTCGGCGAGAAAATCCAGTTCCGGGTAATCGCCGAATACCCGTTCGATAAAGGGTTCGAGAAAGCGCTTCTGCAAACCATCACCCAGGGTGGGACGGCCCAGGCTCAGTGCGGTGTAGATCGTCAGCGACCGCTCCGGCAGCTTGGCGATACGCCGATACAGAGCGTTGGCGAACAGGTTGGGCTTGCCCAGCCCCAGCGGCATGCCCATGTGGATATGCGCCGGCAAGCGCGCCAGCACGTCGTCAACTGCTTGCTCGATTGAACACAACTGCACCATCCGACACTCCTGAACATTCCGTGATTAGGGGTTGGACCGAGCTTGCCGGGTCTTTGCTGCAATGAACAGCTGCGAATCATAAACAACGGGCACAAAAAAGCCGCTGGTCAGCGGCTTTTTGGCGAAGTTCGGCGGATTACAGGCCAGACATCTTCTTGATTGCGCCTTCAAGGTCTTCAAGGCTGCAATCAGCACAGGTGCCCATCGGCGGCATTGCGTTCAAACCATGCTTGGCGACCTGCGCCAAACCTTTGGTACCTTTTTCGGGAGCCTCGATCTTGAGTTCTGCCAGTACGGAATCGACATGGCCAAGCCGTTCTTTCCAGGCGGCCGTATCACCAATTTTCGGCGCGTTCAGCAGTCCGGTGCCATGGCACGCGTTGCAATGCTTGGCAATCACATCATCCGGCGTTTTGGCCGCGCCACCGCCGGCCGCCGCCACGGCAACCTCCATTCCCTTGCATTCCTGGCCCTGAACACAGACTTGGCCGACAGGCTCCAAGCGTTTGGCAATCTCATCATTGGTCGCAGCTTGAGCGCTGACAGCCCATAGGGCCAATACGGTTGCTGGTGCAGCCAGCATTTTCATAATTAGGTTCACGCGTTCACCCTCAATGGTGGCTATTCACGCCTGCGGCCACGGTTTCGCAGGCGGCGAAAGTATAACGGTTAGCCCGTTGGGCCGAAACAACCCTATTAAATAAAGGGAGATTCGACCTCACGGAATACAGCTACGGATGCCTCTGCAACGCTGGCAGGGCGCCTCTTCTTTAAAAGTTCGCGGGTGTGGCTGCGCTGATTAGTCGCGCCGGCACGTCGAACGGATTGCGAAAACGGTGCGGCTTGGTGCTTTCAAAGTAGTAGCTATCGCCGGCTTCGAGCACAAAAGTTTCAAGACCGACCACCAACTCCAGCCGCCCCTCCACCAGAATCCCGGTTTCCTCGCCTTCGTGAGTGAGCATCTCTTCGCCGGTGTCGGCACCCGGCGGGTAGATTTCGTTGAGAAACGCAATCGCCCGGCTGGGGTGTGCACGGCCCACCAGCTTCATGGTGACGGCACCGTCCGAGATGTCGATCAGCTCATTGGCTTTATAGACGATCTGCGTCGGTATTTCCTGGAGGATCTCCTCGGAAAAAAACTCGACCATGGACATGGGGATGCCGCCCAGCACCTTGCGCAAGGAGCTGATCGAGGGGCTGACGCTGTTTTTTTCGATCATCGAAATGGTGCTGTTGGTGACGCCCGCACGCTTGGCGAGCTCACGCTGGGAAAGACCTTTGAGCTTACGGATGGATTGCAGTCGTTCGCCGACGTCCAATGCAGGAGCCTCCTAGGATTCAGGCGTTGTTGTATTTGAGCGTTATCATGGCGACAGCGTTCAGTATTTACAACACTTGGGCCTAAATCCCGGGCAGCTGTGTTCGTACCTGGCGCTCAAGCGCCGCAATAGAGCCTTGGCACGCGGCGCAGGTTGCAGAAGATCTGGTAGGGAATCGTCTCGGCAGCGGCGGCGACGTCACTGGCCAGGATATTTTTACCCCATAGCTCCACCGTCGAACCGAGACCGGCCTGGGGTACGTCCGTCAGGTCGATACACAGCATGTCCATGGAAACACGGCCCAGCAATTGGCTGCGCTGGCCGGCCACCAGCACGGGTGTGCCGGTAGGCGCGTGACGTGGATAACCGTCCGCATAGCCCATGGCAACCACACCGATGCGCATCGGCTTGGGTGTGACGAATTTTGCGCCGTAGCCCACCGGCTCGCCGGCCGGCAACTCACGCACACAGATGACTTTGGACTCCAGGGTCATCACCGGCTGCAAACGCGCAGCAATGGCCTGGTCTTCACCAAACGGCGTGGCGCCATACAGCATGATGCCCGGGCGTACCCAGTCGCTGCCCACCGCCGGCCAACCCATCACCGAAGGCGAATTGCGCAGGCTCACCTCGGCCGACAAGCCTTGGCGCGCCGCGTCAAACACCGCTACCTGCTCATCACTGCTTACGCAATCCAGCTCATCCGCGCGGGCGAAATGGCTCATCAACACGATCTTGGCGACTTTGCCGCTGGCCAGCAGGCGCTGGTAAGCCTCGTGATAGTCCTTGGGGTGCAGGCCCACGCGGTGCATGCCCGAATCCAGCTTGAGCCAGACCGTCAGCGGTTTGCTCAAGCGGGCCTGCTCGATGGCCTCCAGTTGCCATAACGAATGCACCACGCACCAGAAATCATGCTCGATGATCAGCGGCAGCTCGCTGGCTTCGAAAAAACCTTCCAGCAGCAGTACCGGCGCACGAATACCGGCGGCGCGCAGTTCCAGCGCCTCTTCGATACACGCCACGGCAAACCCGTCCGCCTCGGTTTCCAGCGCCTGTGCCACACGCACGGCACCATGGCCGTAGGCATCGGCCTTGATCACGGCGAGGGCCTTGGCCCCCGTGACTTCACGGGCCAATTGGTAATTGTGGCGCAGGGCTTGGAGGTCGATCAGGGCACGGGCAGGACGCATGGCGGCAGGCTTCTAGGCGGCAAAGTGAAGAAAAACCGGCACCGACCCATAACGTCGGCACCGGGGAGGAATCCGGGTTTAAGGCAGCGCGGCCACGACGGACAGCTCTACCAGAATTTGCGGCTCGCACAGTTTGGCTTCAACCGTGGCACGCGCCGGAGCGACGCCTTTGGGCAGCCATTTGTCCCATACCGCGTTCATACCGGCGAAATCGGCGTCGATGTCTTTCAAGTAGATCGTCACCGACAGCAGTCTGGTTTTGTCGGTGCCGGCCAGGTCGAGCAAGCGCTCGATATTGGCCAGCGTTTCACGGGTCTGCTGTTCAATCCCGGCACTCATGTCGTCGCCGACTTGACCGGCCAGATACACGGTACCGCTGTGAACGACGATCTGGCTCATGCGCTCATTGGTGAGCTGGCGCTGGATTGACATGTTTTGCGGACTCCTGGTGGTTGCCATAACGGGAAATATCGAGACCTTCGGCACTGATCTGCGGGGTTTTCTTGGCCATCAGGTCGGCCAACAAACGACCGGAGCCGCAGGCCATGGTCCAGCCGAGCGTGCCATGGCCGGTGTTCAGGAACAGGTTCTTGAACGGGGTTGCACCGACAATCGGTGTACCGTCGGGGGTGGTCGGGCGCAGGCCGGTCCAGAACGTGGCTTCGGCCAAATTGCCGCCCTGAGGATAAAGGTCGTTGACGATCATCTCCAGGGTTTCCCGCCGACGCGGGTTGAGCGACAGGTCAAAACCGGCTATTTCAGCCATGCCGCCCACCCGGATGCGGTTGTCGAAACGGGTGATGGCGACCTTGTAGGTCTCGTCGAGAATGGTCGACGTCGGCGCCATCGCCGGGTTGGTGATCGGTACGGTCAACGAGTAACCCTTGAGCGGGTATACCGGCGCCTTGATCCCCAGGGGCTTGAGCAATTTCGGCGAGTAGCTGCCCAGGGCCAGCACGTAGCGGTCGGCAACTTCCAGCTTGCCGTCGACCCACACGCCATTGATGCGGTCGCCGGCATAATCCAGGCGCTGGATGTCTTGTTCGAAACGGAACTCGACGCCCAGTTGCTTGCACATTTCGACCAAACGCGTGGTGAACATCTGGCAATCACCGGTCTGGTCGTTGGGCAGGCGCAGGGCACCGGCTAAAATATCCGTGACACTGGCCAACGCCGGCTCCACGCGGGCAATTCCAGCGCGATCAAGCAGCTCGAACGGCACGCCAGACTCTTCCAGCACGGCAATATCCTTGGCGGCGCCATCGAGCTGGGCCTGGGTGCGGAACAGTTGGGTCGTGCCCAGGCTGCGGCCCTCGTAGGCAATGCCGGTCTCGGCGCGCAACTCATCGAGGCAGTCGCGGCTGTACTCGGACAGGCGGACCATGCGCTCCTTGTTCACCGCATAACGGCTGGCGGTGCAGTTGCGCAGCATCTGCGCCATCCACAGGTATTGATCGATATCGGCGGTGGCTTTGATCGCCAGCGGTGCATGACGCTGCAACAGCCACTTGATGGCCTTGAGCGGCACGCCCGGCGCGGCCCAGGGCGAGGCATAACCAGGGGAAACCTGGCCTGCGTTGGCGAAACTGGTTTCCATGGCAGCGGCAGGCTGACGGTCGACCACCACGACTTCAAAGCCGGCCCGAGCCAAATAGTAGGCACTGGTCACGCCAATGACGCCGCTACCCAAGACCAGAACGCGCATTTTTATATCCTCATCACGGCTTGGCCGCTGACGTGTGTTGTTCGAGCAATGATGCGCGCAGTATAAAAAGCAATCGCCAGTGCATTTCACTATATAACTGCCTATATTTGGCGACAATTCTCGGCAGTAACCCTTTTCACAGAGGCGTATCCCCTATGCGTACCAACACTCAGACCAAGCGGGAGCTGGATAAGATCGACCGCAATATCCTGCGCATCCTGCAAACCGACGGACGCATTTCATTCACGGAGCTTGGCGAAAAGGTGGGGCTGTCGACCACGCCATGCACCGAGCGCGTGCGTCGGCTGGAGCGCGAAGGGATCATCATGGGCTACAACGCGCGGCTGAACCCGCAGCACTTGAAGGGTAGCTTGCTGGTATTTGTCGAGATCAGCCTCGATTACAAGTCCGGCGACACCTTTGAAGAATTCCGCCGCGCCGTACTGAAACTGCCCCATGTGCTGGAGTGCCACCTGGTGTCGGGGGACTTTGACTACCTGGTGAAAGCGCGGATTTCGGAGATGGCCTCCTACCGCAAATTGCTTGGCGATATCCTGCTCAAGCTGCCCCACGTGCGGGAGTCCAAGAGTTATATCGTGATGGAAGAAGTCAAAGAGAGCCTGAACCTGCCGATCCCGGATTGACTGGCCCACCCGGATCAACTGTGGGAGGGGGCTTGCCCCCGATAGCGGTGGATCACTCAGCACTTCTGCTGCCTGACACACTGCAATCGGGAGCACGCCCCCTCCCACATTTTTTGACTGCCTATATCCGTTAGACCAGCACCTGCCGCGTACTCGCCATGTAGTCGTGGATCTGCTTCTCCACCCGTGGGTGAATCAGCTCCACCGGGCGCCGCCCATTGGGGCACGGCAAGGTCTTGGTGGTACCGAACAACCGACAGATCAACGGGCGTTCGTCATACACCGTGCAACCGTTGGGGCCCAGGTGCACGCAGTTCAGCTCGTCCATGGCCGCCTCCTGTTCGGCGGCAGTCTTGCGTGGCAGGCGCGACATTTCTTCAGGTGACGTGGTCACTGGCCCACAGCAGTCGTGGCAACCGGGAACGCACTCGAACGAGGGAATCTGTCGGCGCAGCGCGCTGATTTTCTGACTGTTGCAACTCATCAACACAGTTACCGAACGGCGAATAGGCATGAATTCTGACGCAAAACGCCCTGCGCAGACAGCTTCATCCGACCGCTGTATCCTGCGTCAAATTTTCCAAACAGGGATGCGCCCATGACTGCCAGCGCCCGGCACACCACGTCTTACTACGCTGCCAGCAGCGTTCTGCAACCCGACTACCCGGCGCTGGCCGGCGAAATGCGTGCGGATGTGTGCGTGATCGGCGGTGGTTATTCCGGGCTCAATACCGCGCTGGAACTGGCCGAGCGCGGCTTCAGCGTGGTGCTGCTGGAAGCCCGCAAGATCGGTTGGGGCGCCAGCGGGCGTAACGGCGGCCAGTTGATTCGGGGCGTCGGCCACGGCCTGGACCAGTTCGCCAACGTTATCGGCACCGACGGCGTGCGCCAGATGAAGTTGATGGGCCTGGAGGCGGTGCAAATTGTGCGCGAGCGCATCGAGCGCTATCAGATCCCCTGTGACCTGACATGGGGCTATTGCGACCTGGCGAACAAACCTCAGCACCTGCAGGGCCTGGCAGAAGACGCCGAAGAACTGCGCAGCCTCGGCTACCGGCATGAAGTGCGCCTGCTGCAAGCCAGCGAAATGAGCAGTGTGATCGGCTCCGAGCGTTATGCCGGCGGCATGATCGACATGGGCTCCGGCCACCTGCACCCGCTGAACCTGGCCCTCGGCGAGGCCGCCGTTGCGCAGCAATTGGGGGTGAAGCTGTTCGAACAATCAGCCGTCACACGCATCGACTATGGCCCTGAGGTCAACGTACACACGGCTCAAGGCAACGTACGCGCCAAGACGCTGGTGCTGGCCTGCAACGCTTATCTCAATGGCCTGAACCCGCAGTTGAGCGGCAAAGTGCTGCCCGCCGGCAGCTACATCATCGCTACCGAGCCGTTGAGCGAGGCCCAGGCCGCCAACCTGCTGCCGCAGAACATGGCGGTGTGTGACCAGCGGGTGACGGTGGATTACTTCCGCCTGTCCGCCGACCGCCGCCTGCTGTTCGGCGGTGCCTGCCATTACTCCGGCCGGGATCCCCAGGACATCGCTGCCTATATGCGACCGAAGATGCTCAAGGTGTTCCCACAATTGGCTGACGCAAAGATCGATTACCAGTGGGGCGGCATGATCGGCATCGGCGCCAACCGGCTGCCGCAGATCGGCCGGTTGGCGGAGCAACCCAATGTGTATTACGCCCAAGCCTATGCAGGCCACGGCCTCAATGCCACGCACCTGGCCGGCAAACTGCTGGCCGAAGCCATCAGCGGCCAGCAACAGGGCCGCTTCGACCTGTTCGCCCGAGTGCCGCACATCACTTTCCCCGGCGGCAAGCATTTGCGCTCGCCGCTGTTGGCATTGGGAATGCTCTGGCACCGTTTCAGGGAGTGGGTCTGATTCAGCCGCGCCAGAAGGGTTTCAAACCTTCCTCACGGGCCTGCTCAGCGGTCAGCCCCACATCGCGCAATTGCTCCGGGGTAAGCGCCAGCAGAGCCTTGCGCGTGTGACGACGGTGCCAGAACAGATTCCAGCGGCAGCGGGTCGACATCGACAGCGTGCGTGCGTGCCCCGCTTCCAGTTCCTGACCGTGTAACACCAACCGCACATCGCTCATGCCTCTCATTTTGCCGCCCCTCATTTGCCTGTTGCCATGAGTGACTAGGATCACCGAGCGGATGAAACCATTACAGATTCAACTCAGTTTTATTAAATCCATACAGATACTGCCTTTAGTCCCTTGAATCCTGTATTTTCCTTGCATCTGTACTGGTCCCTCAGGAGCGGCCATCATGACCCTTTACGTCAACCTTGCCGAACTACTGGGCACGCGCATCGAGCAAGGCTTCTATCGCCCCGGTGATCGCCTGCCCTCCGTGCGGGCGCTGAGTGTGGAACACGGGGTCAGCCTGAGTACCGTGCAACAGGCGTATCGCGTGCTGGAAGACAATGGCCTGGCAATGCCCAAGCCCAAGTCCGGCTACTTCGTGCCCGTCGGCCGCGAGCTGCCGGCCCTCCCCGAGGTGGGTCGCCCGGCCCAACGGCCGGTCGAGATTTCCCAGTGGGACCAGGTCCTGGAACTGATTCGCGCGGTGCCACGCAAAGATGTCATACAGATGGGCCGCGGTATGCCGGATGTATTGTCACCCACCATCAAGCCTTTGCTGCGCAGCCTGGCCCGCGTGAGTCGTCGCCAGGATCTGCCTGGGCTGTATTACGACAACATCCTCGGCTGTATGGAGTTACGTGAACAGATTGCCCGGCTGTCGCTGGATTCCGGCTGCCAACTCACCGCCGAAGATATCGTTATCACCACCGGTTGCCATGAGGCACTGTCGGCCAGCATTCATGCCATCTGCGAGCCGGGCGACATCGTTGCGGTGGACTCGCCGAGCTTCCACGGCGCCATGCAAACCCTCAAGGGCCTGGGCATGAAAGCCCTGGAAATCCCCACCGACCCCATCACCGGCATCAGCCTGGAAGCCCTGGAGCTGGCACTGGAGCAGTGGCCCATCAAGGTCATCCAACTGACCCCCAACTGCAATAATCCGCTGGGCTACATCATGCCCGAGGCCCGCAAACGTGCGCTGCTGACGCTGGCCCAACGCTTTGATGTTGCGATCATCGAAGACGACGTATATGGCGACCTGGCCTACAGCTACCCGCGCCCGCGCACCATCAAGTCCTTCGACGAAGATGGCCGTGTCTTGCTCTGCAGCTCCTTTTCGAAAACCCTGGCACCGGGCCTGCGTATCGGCTGGGTGGCTCCGGGCCGGTATCTGGAGCGGGTGCTGCACATGAAATACATCAGCACCGGCTCCACGGCGACGCAGCCGCAGATTGCCATTGCCGAATTCCTCAAGAACGGTCATTTCGAACCGCATTTGCGGCGGATGCGCACCCAATACCAGCGCAATCGCGACCTGATCCTCGACTGGGTCAGCCGCTACTTCCCGGCCGGCACCCGCGCCAGCCGACCCCAGGGCAGCTTCATGCTGTGGGTCGAACTGCCGGAAGGTTTCGACACCCTCAAGCTCAATCGCGTGCTGATGGAACAAGGGGTACAGGTGGCTGTGGGCAGTATCTTTTCCGCATCGGGCAAATACCGGAACTGCCTGCGCATGAATTACTCTGCCAAGCCAACCCCGCAGATCGAAGAAGCGGTACGCAAGATCGGCGCAGCCGCGATCAAGTTACTGGCCGAGGCCGAAGACTGACCTTTCCTCAAAATTAACCGTCATATGCCCACAACCGCCCTGATCGGAATGCAGCGCCTTTGATGACTCGACGGCTTTTACCTTTTTTCCTGCTGGGCGCCCTAGCCCTGAGTGGCTGCGCCACGGTGGACGCCCCGCGCATTCCCAGCGACGCGCTGCCCGCCGCGCAATCGTCGTTCGGCCGCTCGATCCAGGCCCAGGCCGCGCCCTACCAGGGCCGCTCCGGCTTTCGCCTGCTCCCCAACAGCAGCGAAGCGTTCATGGCGCGCGCCGAACTGATCCGCAATGCCCAGAGCAGCCTCGACCTGCAGTACTACATCGTCCACGACGGCCTCAGCACGCGCATGCTGGTGGACGAACTGCTCAAGGCGGCGGATCGTGGCGTACGTATCCGCATTTTGCTGGATGACACCACCAGCGACGGTCTCGACCAGGTCATCGCCACCCTCGCCACCCACCCGCAGATCCAGATTCGCCTGTTCAACCCACTGCACCTCGGACGCAGCATCGGCGTGACGCGGGCCATGGGGCGCTTGTTCAACCTGTCGCTGCAACACCGGCGCATGCACAACAAACTGTGGCTGGCGGATAACAGCGTGGCCATCGTCGGCGGACGCAACCTGGGCGATGAGTACTTTGACGCCGAGCCGAACCTGAACTTCACCGATATCGACATGCTCAGCGTGGGGCCGGTGGCTGAGCAGCTCGGGCATAGCTTTGATCAGTACTGGAACAGCGCACTGAGCAAGCCCATCGACGACTTTGTCTCAAGCAGCCCGTCCAAAGACGACCTGACCGCAGCCCGCTTACGCCTGCAAGACTCGCTGGCCGAATACCGTCAGCAGCATCACGTCCTGTATAACCGGCTGCGTACTTACCAGACCCAACCGCGCATGGACATCTGGCGACGCGAGCTGATCTGGGCCTGGAACCAGGCGCTGTGGGACGCGCCGAGCAAGGTGCTGGCCAAAGCCGACCCGGACCCGCGCTTGCTGCTCACCACCCAACTGGCGCCGGAGCTGAACAGCGTCAGCCATGAACTGATGATGATCTCGGCGTATTTTGTGCCGGGGCAGCCCGGGCTGGTTTACCTGACCGGCCGCGCCGATGCCGGCGTGTCGGTGAGCCTGCTCACCAATTCCCTGGAAGCCACCGATGTACCGGCGGTCCATGGCGGCTACGCACCTTATCGCAAGGCGCTGCTCGAACATGGAGTGAAACTCTACGAGTTGCGCCGTCAGCCGGGCGCAGGCGGCAGCGGCAGTGGCGCGCACCTGTTTCGCCGGGGAGCTTTTCACGGCTCGGACTCCAGCCTGCACAGCAAAGCCATGATCTTCGACCGGGAAAAATCGTTTATCGGTTCGTTCAACTTCGACCCACGCTCGGTGCTGTGGAACACCGAAGTCGGCGTGCTGGTGGACAGTCCCGAGCTGGCGGAACACGTGCGCAACCTGGCGCTGGAAGGTATGTCACCGGCCTTGAGCTACCAGGCGAAATTGCAGGACGGCCAGCTGGTGTGGGTCACCGAGGACAACGGCCAGATGCACACGCTGACTCGCGAACCAGGCAACTGGTGGCGGCGGTTCAATGCCTGGTTCGCTACGAGTGTTGGGCTGGAGCGCATGCTTTAGGGTGGGAGGGGGCTTGCTCCCGATAACGGTGGATCAGTCAGTGCATGGGTCACTGGGGGACCGCTATCGGGAGCAAGCCCCCTCCCACAGTTGATCGAATTCAGGCCGGTTGCGCCACGCCAAATGCGCCCTGGCGCAGTAACAACAGCACCAGGCCCAACGCGCCGGCGGCCATCAGCAATGGCAATGCATGCCCGCTGATCCACTGACCGCCCGCGCCAGCCACCAACGGACCGATCAGGCAACCGATGCCCCATAGCTGCGCCACATGGGCATTGGCGCGTACCAGCGCGTCATCGCGGTAGCGCTCGCCGATCAGGATCAACGACAGCGTGAACAACCCGCCGGCACTGGCGCCGAAGATCACCCATACCGGCCAGATCAGCAAAGTGTGCATCAGCACCGGAATCGCCAGGCTTGAGGCCAGCAACAGCACCGCACAACTCAAGAACAACGTACGCCGCGGCAGGTAGTCGGCCAAGGCGCCGATCGGCAATTGCAACAGAGCATCACCGACCACCACGGTGCTGACCATCGCCAGGGCGATCTCGGCAGTGAAGCCTTGCTGCAGGCAATACACCGGCAGCAGCGTCAGAATCATCGCTTCGAACGCCGCAAATAACGCCACCGCCCACGCAATCGCCGGCAAGCTGCGACAGAAGCGCCACAGGTCGCCGAAAGTCACGCTGAAAGATTCGGCAGTGGGTGCGCCGGACCGCCCCAACAGCAGCAGCGGTGCAACCATCAACAGACCCACGCCAACCCAAAAGCCATAATCCTGATCGGTGCCCAGCAGGCCCAGCAGCAGCGGCCCCGAGAGTTGGCTCAAGGCATAGCTGCAGCCATACAGCGCCACCAGGCGGCCACGCCATTGCTCCACCACCAACTGGTTGATCCAGCTTTCACCGAGGATGAATACGATGGTCAGGATCACCCCGATCATCAGTCGCAGCACCAGCCAAACCGGGTAACTCGGCAGGATCGCCAGCAACCCTATGGAGACCGCCCCGGCCCACAGGCACAAGCGCATCAGGTTGGCGGTGCCCAACCAGGAAGCCATGCGGCTGGAAACCTTGGCGCCGAGCAGCACGCCAAAGGCCGGCATCGCGGCCATCACCCCAATGGCGAAGCTGCCGTAGCCCCAGCCCTCCAGGCGCAGCGATACCAGCGGCATGCTGACGCCCAAGGCCAGGCCGACACTCAGCACCGAAGCCAGCACGGCGAAATAAGTCGCCCAACGCATGTCCACGCTCCTGTGGGGAATTATCAAAACACACAAAATGAAAGTGGGAGGGGGCTTGCTCCCGATAGCAGAGTGCCAGTCACTGCATGGGGTGACTGATACACCGCTATCGGGGGCCAGCCCCCTCCCACATTAGACCTGCGGTGTTGCTTAGAGCTTGATCCAGGTGGCCTTAAGCTCGGTGTACTTGTCGAACGCATGCAGCGATTTGTCGCGACCGTTGCCCGACTGCTTGAAACCACCAAACGGTGCAGTCATGTCGCCACCGTCGTACTGGTTCACCCACACGCTACCGGCGCGCAAGGCCTTGGCAGTCAGGTGCGCCTTGGAGATATCAGCTGTCCATACGGCTGCGGCCAGGCCATAGACGGTATCGTTGGCAATCTTGACCGCTTCCTCGGCACTGTCGAAGGTGATCACCGACAGAACCGGGCCAAAGATCTCTTCCTGCGCGATCTTCATGGCATTGGTCACACCGTCGAAGATGGTCGGCTCGACATAAGTGCCGCCGGTTTCTTCCAGCGTACGCTTGCCACCGACCACCAGCTTGGCGCCGTCGGCATGACCAGCCTCGATGTAGGACAGCACGTTGTTCATCTGTTGGGTGTCCACCAGCGCGCCGACGTTGGTCGCCGGGTCCAGTGGGTTGCCCGGCTTCCAGCCTTTGAGGGCCTCGATCACCAGCGGCAGGAAGGTGTCCTTGATGGAACGTTCGACGAGCAGGCGCGAACCTGCGGTGCAGACTTCGCCCTGGTTGAAGGCGATCGCGCTGGCAGCGGATTCGGCAGCGGCCTGCAGGTCCGGCGCATCGGCAAACACGATGTTCGGGCTCTTGCCGCCCGCTTCCAGCCACACGCGCTTCATGTTCGACTCGCCGGAGCGGATCAACAGCTGCTTGGCGATCTTGGTGGAGCCGGTGAACACCAGCGTGTCGACGTCCATGTCCAGCGCCAGTGCGTTACCCACGGTGTGGCCGTAACCCGGCAGCACGTTAAACACACCTTTTGGAATTCCGGCCTCAACGGCCAGGGCCGCGATGCGTATGGCCGTCAGTGGCGATTTTTCGGACGGCTTCAGGATCACCGAGTTACCGGTGGACAGGGCCGGGCCGAGCTTCCAGCAGGCCATCATCAAGGGGAAGTTCCACGGCACAATGGCGCCTACGACGCCCACCGGCTCGCGGGTCACCAGACCCAGCTGATCGTGAGGGGTGGCAGCCACTTCGTCATAGATCTTGTCGATCGCTTCGCCGCTCCAGCTCAGGGCACCCGCCGCGCCGGGTACGTCGATATTCAAGGAATCGCTGATCGGCTTACCCATGTCCAGGGTTTCAAGCAGTGCCAGCTCTTCGGCGTTGGCCTTGAGCAACGCGGCGAAACGCAGCATGGCGGACTTGCGCTTGGCCGGCGCCAGGCGCGACCAGACACCGGAATTGAACGTGGCACGGGCGTTTTCCACGGCACGCTGGGCGTCAGCGGCGTCGCAGCTGGCAATGGTGGCCAATACGCGGCCATCGACCGGGCTGATGCATTCGAAAGTCTCGCCGGAAGCAGCGGCGGTGTACTCGCCATTGATGTAGGCGCGGCCTTCGATCTTCAGCTCCTTGGCGCGTTGTTCCCAGTCGGCACGGGTCAGGGTGGTCATTCGAGTGTCCTCCTCTTATTGAATACAAGGCCCGGGTGATGTCCCACGGCAGCCTCAAAGAATTCTTGCCCGGCCAGCCTGCTGTTCGGCTCAAGGCAGCTGCCACCCTAAACCAGCGGCTGGGGATGTTTCAATATATTTGACACAACCCCGGCAAACGCCCTTGCGATGTTCATTTTAATAAACATAGACTTTGGTCTCTCCAACCCCAGGCCAGACGGGACACGCACATGAGCATCCAGGACATCGTCGACTTCAGCCAAGCTAACACCGCCCCCGAGCGCTACCGCCCTGCCGCCGAAAAAATCCTCAAGGGTGATCCCAAACAAACGCTCTACAACCACTACAACAGTCCGTGCGGACAGATGAGCGCCGGAGTGTGGGAAGGCGAGGTCGGGCACTGGAAGGTCAATTACACCGAACACGAGTACTGCGAGATTGTGCAGGGTGTTTCTGTATTGCGGGATGTCGACGGCAATGCCAAAACCTTACGCGCCGGCGACCGCTTCGTGATCCCCGCAGGCTTCAGCGGCACCTGGGAAGTGCTGGAGGCGTGCCGCAAGATCTACGTGGTGTTCGAACAGAAAGCCTGAACCGCAAATTTCAGGCAAAAAAAAGCCCGGATCGTGAGATACGGGCTTTTTTTCACAATAAAGGCAACCAATTACTTGATTTTGCCTTCTTTGTAGATCACGTGCTTGCGAACGCGCGGGTCGAACATTTTCTTTTCGAGCTTGTCCGGGGTAGTACGCTTGTTCTTGTCGGTAGTGTAGAAGTGACCAGTACCGGCGCTAGAGATCATTCGAATCAATTCACGCATGATATAGCTCCTTAGATTGTGCCAGCGCGGCGCAATTCAGCCAGCACGACAGTGATGCCACGCTTGTCGATGATGCGCATGCCTTTGGCAGATACGCGCAGACGGACGAAACGTTTCTCTTCTTCAACCCAGAAGCGGTGATGCTGCAGGTTCGGCAGGAAACGACGACGGGTTTTGTTATTTGCGTGGGAAATGTTATTCCCAGTCACCGGACCCTTACCGGTAACTTGACAGACTCTCGACATGCCTCAGCCCTCTAAAACCACATGCCCAACCCGGCATGGGTTGGCCGCTTAATCTCTCAGTCATTTGGCGCCAGGCGCCGCGTTTCTTTAGGGTCTTACCGGCTACACCTACAAGCGAAGGAACCGGGCCCCTAGAAAAGAGCGCTGCTTTATACCAGAAAGACCCCGGTGCAACAACAGCCCGTGCGTTTTTACCGACTTAAATCTCGGCTTCGGACGCCTGAACCATTGCCAGCAGGGCCCGCTGAACAGCCGACCGCTCGTCGCACGGAATGATTTGCACAGCCTGCGCGCGCGGATGAAGCGCACAGCGAAATGCACCAGGCCGCCATCAAAACAGCATTTGAGGCAAAAGCACAGGCAAAAATGGGCTAGTCATTTATCCGGCAGACCACTACGGTAGGCTTTTTTCCAGACTGCACTCGCAGATGGGCCTTCGATCTGCACAGGAAACCGAATATGCGCCTCGCAGCCCTACCGCTACTGCTAGCCCCTCTATTTATCGCGCCGCTGGCCGTTGCCGCCACCAGCTTGAGTGTTTGCACCGAAGCCAGCCCCGAAGGGTTCGATGTGGTGCAATACAACTCGCTGACCACCACCAACGCCTCGGCCGACGTACTGATGAATCGCCTGGTGGATTACGACGTAGCCAGCGGCAAGCTGGTACCCAGCCTGGCAGACAGCTGGGAAGTGTCCCCGGACGGCCTGACGTATACCTTCAAGCTGCACCCGAATGTGAAGTTTCATCGCACTGAATATTTCACCCCAAGCCGCACCCTGACCGCCGAAGACGTGCGTTTCAGCTTCGAGCGCATGCTCGACCCAGCCAACCCATGGCACCAGATCGCCCAAAGCGGCTTCCCCCATGCGCAGTCGCTGCAACTGCCCACACTGGTCAAAAAAATCGACGCCCTTGACCCGCTCACCGTGCGTTTCACCCTCGATCACGCCGACTCCACTTTCCTCGCGGCGTTGAGCATGGGATTCGCATCGATCTATTCAGCGGAATATGCCGATAAACTGCTCAAGGCCGGCACACCGGACAAACTCAACAGCCAACCGATAGGGACTGGCCCGTTCGTGTTTGTGCGTTTTCAAAAAGATGCCGTGGTTCGCTACAAGGCCAACCCGGACTACTTCGCCGGCAAACCGGCTGTGGACAACCTGATCTTCGCCATCACCCCGGATGCCAATGTGCGCTTGCAGAAACTGCATCGCGACGAATGCCAGATCGCTCTTTCGCCCAAGCCATTGGACGTCGGCGAAGCCGAAAAGGACCCAGCGCTCAAGGTGGAAAAAACGGCCGCCTTCATGACGGCCTTCGTGGCCATCAATAGCCAGCACCCACCTCTGGACAAGCAGGAAGTGCGTCAGGCAATCAACCTCGCCTTCGATAAGGGCAGTTACCTCAAGGCCGTGTTCGAAGGGACCGCCGAAGCCGCCAATGGACCCTACCCGCCCAACACCTGGAGCTACGCCAAGGACTTGCCGGGTTACCCGCAGGACCTCGCCAAGGCCAAGACGCTTCTGGAGCGTGCCGGGCTCAAGGACGGCTTCAAGACCACCATTTGGACGCGCCCCACGGGCAGCCTGCTGAACCCCAACCCGAACCTCGGCGCGCAGCTGCTGCAAGCGGACCTGGCCAAGGTAGGCATTCAGGCCGAGATCCGGGTGATCGAGTGGGGTGAGCTGATTCGCCGTGCCAAGGCGGGCGAGCATGACCTGCTATTCATGGGCTGGGCTGGCGACAACGGCGACCCGGATAACTTCCTGACCCCGCAATTCTCGTGCGCCGCGGTGAAATCCGGGACGAATTTCGCCCGCTACTGCGACCCGACGCTGGACAAACTGATCAGCGCCGGCAAGACCACCAGCGAGCAAGGCGTGCGCAGCAAGCTGTATCAACAGGCCCAGGCGCAGATCCAGCAACAGGCGCTGTGGCTGCCGTTGGCGCATCCGACGGCGTTTGCCCTCACACGCAAGCATGTCGAGGGGTATCAGGTGAGCCCGTTTGGACGCCAGGATTTTTCCAAGGTCAGCGTCAAGCCCTGAAAACCAGGCCCGTCCCACCGGGGCGGGCTTACATCCACCCATATTCCGCCATCGATAACGGGTCTCCATCCCCCACGATGATGTGATCCAGCACCCGTACATCCACCAACTCCAGCGTCTTTTGCAGCAACTTGGTCAATTTCCGATCAGCTGCGCTCGGCTCAAGACTTCCAGAGGGGTGGTTGTGGCACAGGATCAAGGCTGCTGCGTTATACGACAGCGCACGCTTGACCACTTGCCGGGGGTAGACTATCGCCGCATCGATGGTGCCTTGGGACAACACCTCAAACCCCAGAACCCGGTGTTTCGAGTCGAGAAACAGGCAGCCGAAGGTTTCGTGGGATTCATGGCGCAACAATGCCTTGAGGTATTCGCGCACGGCCACCGGGCTTTCCAGTACGGAGTCTGTGCGCAGCCGTTCGGCCAGGTGACGCCGGGACATTTCCAATACCGCCTGCAACTGCGCGAACTTCGCCGGCCCCAGCCCCAAATGCTGGCTGAACAGTGCCTGGCTGGCCTCCAGAAGCTGACGAAGCCCACCAAATTGCACCAACAGATGTCGCGCCAGGTCGACCGCGCTTCTGCCGGAAACCCCAGTGCGCAGGAAAATTGCCAGCAACTCGGCATCGGACAGGCTTGCCGCACCCCACTCCAGAAGTTTCTCCCGCGGACGTTCCGCCACGGGCCAATCACGAATACTCATACCGCCTCCCTCTCCATACGCCCCATGGCATGTGCGTCGCTGTTGCCTGGCGGACGCTGTGTTATCGTAGGCCCTCTTTTTTGCGTGCGATTTCACCTGGGGAGGGGGCATCGCAGGCGTCACTGAACTGGCAACACTGAACTGGAAAGGCAAACCAATGCAGCGTCTGTATCGGAAACGCATCGTTCTCGGCGTCGGCGGCGGCATTGCCGCCTATAAGAGCGCAGAGCTGGTTCGCAGGCTCCTGGACCAAGGCGCCGAAGTACGGGTGGTCATGACCCGCGGCGGCAGTGAGTTCATCACCCCGCTGACCATGCAGGCCCTGTCCGGCCACCCGGTTCACCTGGACTTGCTCGACCCGGCGGCAGAAGCCGCCATGGGCCATATCGAACTGGCCAAATGGGCCGACCTGGTACTGATCGCCCCGGCCACCGCCGACCTGATCGCCCGCCTGGCCCAAGGCATCGCCGATGACCTGCTGACCACGCTGGTACTGGCTACCGACGCCACCGTTGCCATTGCACCGGCCATGAACCAGGCCATGTGGCGCGACCCGGCCACCCAGGCCAACACTCAGCTCCTGCAAAGCCGTGGCCTCAAGGTATTCGGCCCGGCATCCGGCAGCCAGGCCTGCGGCGACGTCGGCATGGGCCGCATGCTCGAAGCCACGGACCTGGCACTGTGTGCCGCAGAGTGCTTCCAGCACCTGGCCCTGACCGGCAAGCACGTATTGATTACTGCCGGCCCCACTCAGGAAAACATCGACCCGGTGCGCTACATTACCAACCATAGCTCAGGAAAAATGGGCTTTGCCTTGGCAGAGGCCGCGGTTGAGGCAGGCGCACGCGTCACCCTGATCACCGGCCCGGTTCATTTGCCGACCCCTGATCGCGTCACGCGAATCGACGTAGTGAGCGCCCGCGACATGCTGGCGGCTTGCGAAGCAGCCATTCCGTGCGACCTGTTTATCGCCTCGGCAGCGGTAGCGGATTACCGCCCGGAAGTCGTAGCCCCGCAAAAGCTCAAGAAAGACCCTACAAACGGTGACGGCCTGCTCCTGCAAATGGTGCGCAACCCGGACATTCTTGCCAGCATCGCAACGCGCCCGGATCGCCCCTTCAGCGTCGGCTTTGCAGCCGAGACCGAGCATCTGCTGGACTATGCCGCACGTAAATTGAAAGACAAAAACCTCGACCTGATCGTTGCCAATGATGTCGCCAACCCGAGCATCGGCTTCAACAGCGAGGAAAATGCCTGCAGCGTGATCGACCGCGAACTGCACGCCACCCTTTTCGCCCAGACCAGCAAGGGCAAGATTGCCCGCCAACTGATCTCCTTTATCGCCCAACGGCTGAACCAGGTTTAATTTCCATGCACGCTTTGCAAGCCAAGATCCTCGACCCACGCATCGGCAACGAATTCCCACTGCCGGCCTACGCCACACCGGGCTCCGCCGGGCTGGACCTGCGCGCCATGCTCAAAGAGGACACGGTCCTCGAACCAGGCCAGACGATCCTGATCCCCACTGGGCTATCGATCTATGTGGGTGACCCAGGCCTGGCGGCATTGATCCTGCCGCGCTCCGGCCTGGGCCACAAACACGGGATTGTGCTGGGCAACCTCGTGGGCCTGATCGACTCTGACTATCAGGGCGAACTGATGGTGTCCTGCTGGAACCGTGGCCAGACGGCCTTCAACATTGCCGTCGGCGAACGCATCGCCCAGTTGGTATTGGTACCGGTGGTACAGGCGCACTTCGAACTGGTACAGGAGTTCGACGAAACCCAGCGCGGCGCAGGTGGTTTTGGGCATTCCGGCAGCCACTGACTAAGCTGAATCAAGCCGGATGCTGCTGTCCGGCCTGATACCACCGCACGGCTTTTCAGGATGAAGAATGCGCGGATTTAACCAGCGATATTTCCCTAAAGAAATCAATGGATTACGCGACTGCCATAGCAAAGCCAGCACGCCGATGGCATTTTTGCACCACGAACTCTCTGCCGAAAACGTCGTCTTACCCTTCAGTTTGAGCCTGCCGGTCAGCCACATTAAGGCCAGCTTTGCCCCCTTCAGATGGAGTTCCCCCCGCGATGAGTACCGCAGCCCGAGTAGCCCCGACCTTCCCCGACAGCATCTTCCGCGCCTACGACATCCGTGGCGTGGTGCCCAAGACCCTGACCGCTGAAACCGCTTACTGGATTGGCCGCGCCATCGGCTCCCAAAGCCTGGCGCAGAATGAGCCCAACGTTTCGGTCGGCCGTGACGGTCGCCTGTCCGGCCCCGAGTTGGTGGAACAACTGATCCAGGGCCTGGCCGATAGCGGCTGCCATGTGAGCGACGTCGGCCTGGTGCCGACGCCGGCGCTGTACTACGCAGCCAATGTGCTGGCAGGCAAGTCCGGGGTGATGCTCACCGGCAGTCATAATCCGTCGGACTACAACGGCTTCAAGATCGTCATCGCGGGCGACACCCTGGCCAATGAACAGATCCAGGCCCTGCACAACCGCCTGAAAACCAACGACCTGACCAGCGGCAAGGGCAGCATCACCAAAGTCGACATCCTGCAGCGCTACTCTGACGAAATCACCCGCGACGTCAAACTCGCACGCCGCCTGAAAGTGGTGGTGGACTGTGGCAACGGCGCGGCCGGCGTAATTGCGCCGCAACTGCTCGAAGCCCTGAACTGTGAAGTCATCCCGCTGTTCTGCGAAGTCGACGGCAACTTCCCCAACCACCACCCGGACCCAGGCAAGCCTGAAAACCTGGTGGACCTGATCGCCAAGGTCAAGGAAGTGGGCGCCGATGTGGGGCTGGCCTTCGACGGCGACGGCGACCGCGTGGGCGTGGTGACTGAAACCGGTGAGATCGTGTTCCCGGATCGCCTGTTGATGCTTTTCGCCCGTGATGTGGTGGCCCGCAATCCCAACGCCGAGATCATCTTCGACGTGAAATGCACCCGCCGCCTCACTCCGCTGATCAAGGAGTACGGCGGTCGCCCGCTAATGTGGAAGACCGGTCACTCGTTGATCAAAAAGAAAATGAAGGAAACCGGTGCGTTATTGGCCGGCGAAATGAGCGGCCACGTGTTCTTCAAGGAGCGTTGGTTCGGGTTTGACGACGGTATTTACAGCGCCGCCCGCCTGCTGGAGATCCTCAGCAAGGAAAAATCCTCCGCCGAAGAACTGTTTCAGACCTTCCCGAATGATATTTCTACTCCAGAGATCAATATCCATGTGACCGAGGAGAGCAAATTCAGCATCATTGATGCACTGCACGATGCACAATGGGGTGAAGGCGCCAACCTGACCATCATTGATGGTGTGCGAGTCGATTACGCCAAAGGCTGGGGCCTGGTTCGCGCATCCAACACCACACCGGTGCTGGTGCTGCGTTTCGAGGCGGATACCGAGGCTGAGTTGCAGCGCATCAAGGACGTGTTCCACGCCCAGTTGAAACGTGTTGCCCCTGATCTCCAATTACCGTTCTGATTTTTTACCGGAGCCCTGAATGACCCTCGAACGCGAAGCCGCCGCCAACACCGCCAAGGTCCTGTCCGAAGCGTTGCCTTATATCCGACGCTACGTCGGCAAGACGCTGGTGATCAAGTACGGCGGCAATGCCATGGAAAGCGATGAGCTCAAGACCGGCTTTGCCCGCGATATCGTGATGATGAAGGCGGTGGGCATCAACCCGGTGGTGGTTCACGGTGGCGGCCCGCAAATCGGCGACCTGCTCAAGCGCTTGTCGATCGAGAGTCACTTCATCGATGGTATGCGTGTGACTGACGCACAGACTATGGACGTGGTGGAGATGGTCCTCGGCGGCCAGGTAAACAAAGACATTGTCAACCTGATCAACCGCCATGGCGGCAGCGCCATCGGCCTGACCGGTAAGGACGCCGAACTGATCCGTGCGAAAAAACTGACGGTGACCCGTCAGACGCCGGAAATGACCCAGCCGGAAATCATCGATATCGGCCAGGTGGGCGAAGTGGTTGGCGTGAATACCGACCTGCTGAACCTGCTGGTCAAGGGTGATTTCATTCCGGTAATCGCACCCATCGGCGTAGGTGCCAACGGTGAGTCCTACAACATCAACGCCGACCTTGTGGCGGGCAAGGTGGCTGAAGCGCTGAAAGCTGAAAAGCTCATGCTGCTGACCAACATTGCCGGCCTGATGGACAAGCAAGGCAAGGTCCTCACCGGCCTGACCACCCAGCAAGTGGACGACCTGATCGCCGACGGCACCATCTATGGCGGCATGCTGCCAAAGATCCGTTGCGCGCTGGAAGCGGTGCAAGGCGGCGTCGGCAGCTCGTTGATCATTGATGGGCGTGTACCGAACGCGGTACTGCTGGAAATCTTCACGGATACCGGCATGGGTACGTTGATCAGTAACCGCAAGCGTCCTTGATCAATAGGCACTAAAAAGCCCCACCTCCTGTAGGAGGTGGGGCTTTTTGTTGTGCGGCGCTTACTGGACGCCGAACTGCTCGCGGTACGCCTTCACCGCCGGCAGGTGCTGCTTGAGCTGCGGATCATCTTCCAGGAACTGCAACACCTGGTTCAGCGATACGATGCTCACTACGGGAATGCCGAAATCGCGCTCGACTTCCTGGATGGCCGACAATTCACCATTGCCACGCTCCTGACGGTTCAGCGCGATCAGTACGCCGGCAGCCTTGGCGCCTTCCTGGGACGCAATGATCTGCATCACTTCGCGGATCGCAGTACCGGCGGTGATCACGTCGTCGATGATCAGCACTTCGCCCTTGAGCGGTGCCCCGACCAGGCTACCGCCTTCGCCGTGGGCCTTGGCCTCTTTGCGGTTGAAGCACCATGGCAGGTCCTGGCCATGATGTTCAGCCAGGGCCACAGCAGTAGCCGCCGCCAGGGGGATACCCTTGTAGGCTGGACCGAACAGCACGTCGAACGAAATACCGCTTTCAACGATGGCCGCCGCGTAGAAACGACCCAGCTGGGCCAGGGCCGAACCCGAGTTGAACAAGCCCGCATTGAAGAAGTACGGGCTGGTGCGCCCGGACTTGAGAGTGAACTCACCGAAGCGCAAAACGCCGCGATCGATGGCAAAACGAATGAAATCGCGTTGATACGCCTGCATGAAAAAAGCCTCAGATACCACGGATTTAGCTAATTAGGTAGACGGCGTGTATCATACACGCACGCGATTTTTGGGGCCATTTATGCGGATCATCAGTGTGAACGTTAATGGTATTCAGGCTGCAGTCGAGCGTGGTTTGCTCAGTTGGCTGCAAGCACAGAATGCCGACGTCATCTGCCTGCAGGACACCCGCGCCTCCGCCTTTGAACTGGACGACCCAGCCTTCCAACTGGATGGCTACTTCCTTTATGCCTGCGATGCCGAAGTGCCCACCCAAGGTGGCGTGGCTTTGTACTCGCGGTTGCAACCCAAGGCGGTCATCAGCGGCCTCGGCTTCGAGACAGCCGACCGCTACGGGCGCTACCTGCAAGCCGATTTCGACAAGGTCAGCATCGCGACCTTGCTGCTCCCTTCGGGGCAGAACGGCGATGAAGACTTGAACCAGAAGTTCAAGCTAATGGACGATTTCGCCCGTTATCTGGATAAACAGCGGCGCAAACGTCGCGAGTACATTTATTGTGGCTCGCTGTACGTGGCGCAACAGAAGCTGGATATCAAGAACTGGCGCGACAGCCAGCAATCCCCGGGTTTCCTGGCGCCGGAACGGGCCTGGATGGACGAGATTGTCGGCAACATGGGTTATGTCGATGCCCTGCGCGAAGTCAGCCGCGAAGGTGACCAGTACAGCTGGTGGCCGGATAACGAACAGGCTGAGATGCTCAACCTGGGCTGGCGTTTCGACTACCAGTTGCTGACCCCTGGTCTGCGCCGGTTTGTACGCAGCGCACGCCTGCCACGCCAGCCACGCTTCTCGCAGCACGCGCCGCTGATCGTGGACTACGACTGGACACTGACCATCTGAGGTCTTTTTCCAGGCACAAAAAAACCGACATCGCTGTCGGTTTTTTTGTACCTGCCGGTCAGCTGGGCGCGCGTTACTTGATCACACGCCAGGTCAAGGGATAGCGGTAGGCGATCCCCTTGTTGGCCTTGATACTGCCAATGATGGTCAGCACCACCGTGGCGATCGCCAGGGCGAACATCAGGAAAAAGCCAATCACCGCAAAGGCCAGCACGATGCAAGCGATCCAGGCAATGGCCACGGTGATCTGGAAATTCAAGGCTTCCTTGCCCTGGTCATCAATGAACGGGTCCACTTCCTTCTTCATCTGCCACAGGATCAGCGGCCCCACGACGCTGCCGAAGGGGAACACAAACCCCAGGAACGCCGCGAGATGGCACAACATCGCGCCCTGGCGCACTTCGTAGGAAGGCGTAGGGACAGGCATTTGGCTGTTGTCATTCATGGCGCTTCTCCTTGAGGCGGGTTCAGTCAGCCAGTGCGGCGGTCTGCAGTGCGAAGATTTCGGTCATGCCCTTCTGGGCCAAGGCCAGCATGGCATTCAGCTCAGCCGGCTGGAACGGTGCGCCCTCAGCGGTGCCCTGCACTTCGATGAAACCACCGGTGCTGGTCATCACCACGTTCAGGTCGGTCTCGGCAGCCGAGTCTTCCAGATAGTCCAGGTCCAGCACAGGCTCGCCCTGGTACATACCCACCGAGACGGCGGCGATCATTTGCTTGAGCGGGTCACCGCCCTTCAGGCCGCCACGTTTCTTGATCACTTTCAACGCGTCGACCAGGGCCACCATGGCGCCGGTGATAGACGCCGTGCGGGTGCCGCCGTCAGCCTGGATCACGTCGCAGTCGACATACAGGGTCACGTCTCCCAGCTTGGACATATCCAGCGCGGCGCGCAGGGAACGACCAATCAGGCGCTGGATTTCCAGGGTACGGCCACCTTGCTTGCCACGGCTGGCTTCACGCTGGTTCCGCTCGCCGGTCGCACGCGGCAACATGCCGTATTCGGCGGTCAACCAGCCCTGGCCCTGGCCCTTGAGGAAGCGTGGTACGCCATTTTCGACGCTGACCGTACAGATGACTTTGGTATCGCCAAACTCGACCAGTACAGATCCCTCGGCGTGTTTGGTGTAGTTGCGGGTGATGCGGATCGAGCGGAGCTGATCGGCAGCGCGACCACTTGGACGTTTCATAGGGAGACACCTGTACTGAGGACGAAAAACTGCCGAGCATTATAGAGCCGCGAGCCGATTCGGGGCACTGCTAAAAAATTCGGTTACGAATGCTCGGGTTTGGGCGTGCCCGCCCCACTACGCTACAATCCTGCGCCTTCCTAACCATCAGCCCGTATTTGCTGGGCTGCAACGCGAGGTACCTCCATGGTGCACAGCATGACCGCCTTCGCCCGCGTCGAAAAAGCCGGCGCCCAAGGCACCCTGAGCTGGGAACTGCGCTCGGTCAACAGCCGTTACCTGGAGCCGCACCTGCGCCTGCCGGAGTCTTTCCGTGACCTCGAAGGCGCCGTGCGTGAAGCGCTGCGCCAAGGTATCTCGCGCGGCAAGCTGGAATGCACCCTGCGCTTTACCGAAGAAACCACCGGCAAGCCCTTGCAGGTCGATCGCGACCGCGCCGCGCAACTGGTCGCTGCGGCAGAAACCATCGCCGGCCTGATCCAACAGCCCGCCGCGCTTAACCCACTGGAAGTGCTGGCCTGGCCCGGCGTACTGGTGGCCGACGCTACCGACCCGCAAGCGCTCAACGCCGAAGCCCTGGCCCTGTTCAATCAGGGCTTGAAGGAGCTCAAGGCCGGCCGCGAGCGCGAAGGCGCCGAACTGGCCCGCCTGATCAACGAACGCCTGACGTCAATCGAAGAAGACGTGGTCATCCTGCGCGAACTGGTGCCGCAAATGCTCGCCACCCAGCGCCAGAAGGTCCTCGATCGCTTTGCCGACATGAAGGCTGACCTGGACCCGACACGCCTGGAGCAGGAAATGGTCCTGCTGGCCCAGAAGAGCGACGTCGCGGAAGAACTCGACCGCCTCAGCACCCACATCCTCGAAGTGCGCCGCGTACTCAAGTCCGCCGGTGCCGCCGGTCGGCGTCTGGACTTCCTGATGCAGGAACTCAACCGCGAAGCCAATACACTGGGTTCCAAGGCGTTTGACCCACGCAGCACACAAGCGGCGGTCAACCTCAAAGTGTTGATCGAGCAGATGCGCGAACAAGTACAGAATATTGAGTAAGGCAACTTCCATGACCCACAGCACCGGCACCCTTTACATCATTTCCGCCCCTTCGGGCGCGGGCAAGAGCAGCTTGGTCAAGGCCCTGACCGACGCTGACGAGCACATCCGCATCTCGGTTTCCCACACCACCCGCGCCATGCGCCCGGGCGAGGTCAACGGCGAGCACTACCATTTCGTCGAGCGCACCGAGTTCGTCAAGATGATCGAGCACGGCGACTTCCTGGAGCGTGCCGAAGTCTTCGGCAACCTCTACGGCACCTCGCAGAGCCACTTGCAGCAGACCCTGGACGAAGGCCACGACCTGATCCTGGAAATCGACTGGCAGGGCGCCGAACAGGTACGCAAGCTGATGCCCCAGGCGCGCTCGATCTTTATCCTGCCGCCGTCCCTGGAAGCCTTGCACCAGCGTCTGACCAATCGCGGCCAGGACAGCAACGAGATCATCGAAGGTCGCATGCGCGAAGCCGTCAGTGAAATGAGCCACTACGTCGATTACGATTACCTGATCATCAATGACGACTTTGCCCACGCACTGGATGATCTGAAGGCCATTTTCCGCACCAATCAGCTGCAGCAAAAGCGCCAACAGCAGCGTTTCGGCAAATTGCTCGCCGAACTGCTTGGTTGATTGGCTCTTCCCAAAACCGCCGCAAGGGCTTTACATTGGTGCCTGTAGCGGTTTTGCGAGGGCCTGCGGAAAATCAGCGCTTCCCTAAACGCTGGTGATTTTTTAAACTGTTTAGTCCGCTCGCCCAACCGGGCAGCGCGCATCTTGCATTCGCTCCGAGGAATACCATGGCCCGCGTAACCGTTGAAGACTGCCTAGAACACGTGGATAACCGCTTTGAGCTGGTCATGCTCTCTACCAAGCGTGCCCGTCAATTGGCCACCGGTGGCAAAGAGCCTCTGGTCCAGTGGGAAAACGACAAGCCTACCGTTGTAGCCCTGCGTGAAATCGCTGAAGGCCTGATGAGCTACGAGTTCATCGCCGAGCAGGAAATCGTTCAGGACGAACCGCTGTTTGCAGCGTTCGAGGACGAGTCCAACGAGGCCGTCTAAGCCTATGCCTGGTCGACGTAGCACGGCGCAGGGTCACAGCCAACGGCAGGAGTTCGCACTTTGCCGAGCATAGACGCCCTCGCCGATCGCTTATCGACCTACCTCGGCCCAGACCAGGTCAACCTGGTCCGCCGAGCGTATTTCTACGCCGAACAAGCCCACGACGGCCAACGCCGCCGCAGTGGCGAGGCGTATGTCACCCATCCTCTTGCGGTGGCAAATATTCTTGCCGACATGCACATGGACCATCAAAGCCTGATGGCCGCGATGCTGCATGACGTGATCGAAGACACCGGCATCGCCAAGGAAGCGCTGAGCGCGCAATTTGGCGAAACCGTGGCCGAACTGGTCGACGGGGTCAGCAAACTGACCCAGATGAACTTCGAGACCAAGGCCGAAGCCCAGGCGGAAAACTTCCAGAAGATGGCCATGGCCATGGCCCGCGATATCCGGGTGATCCTGGTCAAGCTGGCCGACCGGCTGCACAACATGCGCACACTGGAAGTGCTGTCCGGCGAAAAGCGTCGGCGCATTGCCAAGGAAACCCTGGAAATCTATGCGCCCATCGCCAACCGGCTGGGCATGCATGCCATTCGTATCGAATTCGAAGACCTCGGCTTCAAAGCGATGCATCCGATGCGCTCGGCGCGCATCTACCAGGCCGTCAAGCGCGCCCGTGGCAATCGCAAGGAAATCGTCAACAAGATCGAAGAGTCCCTGAGCCATTGCCTGGCGATCGACGAGATCGAAGGCGAAGTCAGCGGCCGGCAGAAACACATCTACGGCATCTATAAAAAGATGCGCGGCAAGCGTCGGGCCTTCAACGAGATCATGGACGTTTATGCGTTTCGGATCATCGTCGACAAGGTCGACACCTGCTACCGCGTGCTGGGCGCCGTACATAATTTGTACAAGCCGCTGCCGGGTCGCTTCAAGGACTACATCGCCATTCCCAAGGCCAACGGCTATCAATCGCTGCATACCACGTTGTTCGGTATGCACGGGGTGCCGATCGAGATCCAGATCCGCACTCGGGAAATGGAAGAAATGGCCAACAATGGCATCGCTGCCCACTGGCTCTACAAGTCCAGCGGCGACGAGCAACCCAAAGGCACCCATGCCCGCGCCCGCCAATGGGTAAAAGGCGTGCTGGAAATGCAGCAACGTGCCGGTAACTCCCTGGAATTCATCGAAAGCGTGAAGATCGACCTGTTCCCGGACGAGGTCTACGTCTTCACGCCCAAAGGCCGCATCATGGAGTTGCCCAAAGGCTCCACGGCGGTCGACTTTGCCTACGCCGTGCATACTGACGTGGGTAACAGCTGCATTGCCTGCCGGATCAATCGTCGCCTCGCGCCGCTGTCCGAGCCGCTGCAAAGCGGTTCCACGGTCGAGATCGTCAGTGCCCCGGGCGCACGCCCGAACCCGGCGTGGCTCAATTTCGTCGTCACCGGCAAGGCACGCACGCACATCCGCCACGCCCTGAAACTGCAACGCCGTTCCGAGTCCATCAGCCTGGGCGAACGCCTGCTGAACAAGGTGCTCAACGGTTTCGACAGCGCCCTCGACAAGATCCCGCACGAGCGTGTGCAGGCGATACTCAACGAGTATCACCAGCAAAACATCGAAGACCTGCTGGAAGATATCGGCCTGGGGAACCGCATGGCCTACGTGGTCGCCCGTCGCCTGCTGGGCGAAGGCGAGCAGTTGCCAAGCCCCGAAGGCCCGCTGGCGATTCGCGGCACCGAGGGCCTGGTGCTCAGCTACGCCAAGTGCTGCACGCCGATCCCGGGCGACCCGATTGTCGGCCACCTGTCCGCCGGCAAAGGCATGGTGGTGCACCTGGACAACTGCCGCAACATCAGCGAAATCCGCCACAACCCGGAAAAATGCATCCAGCTCTCGTGGGCCAAGGATGTCACCGGCGAATTCAACGTCGAGTTGCGAGTGGAGTTGGAACACCAGCGCGGCTTGATCGCCCTGTTGGCCAGCAGCGTCAACGCGGCCGATGGCAATATCGAAAAAATCAGCATGGATGAACGCGACGGCCGCATCAGCGTGGTCCAGTTGGTGGTCAGCGTCCACGACCGCGTGCACCTGGCCCGCGTGATCAAGAAACTGCGCGCCCTGACCGGGGTGATCCGCATCACCCGCATGCGTGCTTAGCGCATCAAATAAGTCATCTTCTCTTACAAGGAGTCACAAATGACCAAGACTGTTATCAACAGCGACAAGGCCCCGGCCGCCATCGGTACTTATTCCCAGGCGATCAAGGCAGGCAATACCGTCTACATGTCCGGCCAGATCCCGCTGGACCCAAAGACCATGGAACTGGTTGAAGGCTTCGAAGCACAGACCGTACAGGTCTTCGAAAACCTCAAGTCCGTCGCCGAAGCTGCTGGTGGTTCGTTCAAGGACATCGTCAAACTGAACATCTTCCTGACTGACCTGAGCCACTTCGCCAAGGTCAACGAGATCATGGGCAAGTACTTCGAACAACCCTACCCAGCCCGCGCCGCGATTGGCGTGGCCGCTCTGCCAAAGGGCGCGCAGGTTGAGATGGACGCGATTCTGGTCATCGAGTAAAAACACCCGGCGCAGCCTCCACAGGCCGCGCCGACTTTGTTTTAAAAGGATTCCGTAATGCGCAAAGCGCTTGTAGCCTCTTCGTTGCTCGCCCTGCTGCTGGGCGGCTGCGCCAGCAACCCTGCAGACCTGGATGTGAGTGGCACCTGGATCAACCAGGCCGCCATCGACGCAGCAGCCAAGGGCGGCCCTTTGCGTGAAGCACTGCAGAGCAATGGGCCGAACCTCGAATGGGAGGTCAATACCAAAGCGCTGCAGGCGCGCTACTACAACGGTTTTGAAGTCGCCGAAGGCAAGTTGATCGGCGAGAAACCAGGTGCCTGGAGCGTCGACTTCTACGGCAGCGCAGCCACCGAACTCAAGCGCAAAGGCAAACAACTGCTGCAAGTGGCCAACGACAACGAGCCTGAACAGTTGTTCGCCCGCGCCAAAGACCCGGCCCCGGAAGGCGCACCGCTGGGTGCCAACTTCGAGCGGGCACTGTATGCAGCTTACATGGGCGGCGACTGGAAGATCACCGACGGCAATGGTGACGGCTCCACGGTGCAGTTCCAGGCCAACGGCAAGGTCGCCGGTCTGCCTGGAGTCGATCACTACTCGCTGTGCCTGGCCGGCGACTGCGCCTCCATGAGCGGCGGCTACGACAGCATCTGGCTGCAACTGAACGGCAAGGGCAACCCGTGGATCTTCGCCCGCAAGGGCAAGCAACTGGAAATATTCCAGGCGGTGAACACTGCTCAGGCAGACGAAGTACCTTCGTTTACGCCGGGGCCGCGTCAGTGGCTACTGGAAAAGCAATGACGCACGCAGTTCTGTAGTGAGCGGGCTTGCCCCGCGCTGGGCGGCGCAGCCGCCCCAAACCCAGGCACCTCGGACCTCCTGAAATACTGCGGCGTCTTTGTTGGGGC
>NZ_JBNPJV010000096.1:0-5574 GCF_050312585.1 Pseudomonas sp. R19M | reverse complement strand
CGGTTCTGAGCCTGACACACCGCCATCGGGAGCAAGCCCCCTCCCACAGGTTGTCCATCGTTCGTTCTATCGCTTAACTGATTGGCAGTAGGGCAAGCCCGCACAAGGTGCGGTCGCAAGGGGGCAGGTATAAAAAAACGCCCGATGAAAGCAGGGCTCTCATCGGGCGTTTGTTCGACCACGCAGGGTGGTCAAGGGCTTACATCAGAAGTCCCAGCGGGTGCTGACCATCACGTTGCGCGGCTCACCGTAGGCGGCCGAGTTATAGAAGCCCACGTTGGTGTAGTAGGACTTGTCGAAGATGTTGTTGAAGTTGACGGTCGCCGACAGGTTCTTGGTGACCTGGTAGCGGGTCATCAGGTCCACCAGCCAGTAGGATTCCTGGGTAATGTCCTGGTTCTGGTTGAGGGGTTGGTTCCAGACCTCTTGCCAGCCCTTGGTCTGCCAGCGCACGCCGCCGCCGATGGTGAACTTGTCGAGGTCACCCTTGAGCTTGTAGGTGGTGTTCAGGTTGACCTGGTGCTCGGGTTCGAAGGTAGAGATTTTCTTGCCGTCGTCGTCACGCACGATCTTGTGGGTGTAGCCGCCCTGGACTTGCCAGCCCGGGCTCAGCTCACCGGAAATTTCTGCCTCATAACCTTTGGTGACCGCCTTGGAGCTCTTGAACGCGTAGTTGTTCGGGGTTGGCGTCTGGTTGTTGTAGGCGTCGTCCGAGATCGGCCGGTTGGTCTCGTGCACTTCGAAGTAGGCGATGCTGGTGTTCAGGCGGCCGTCGAAGAACTCACCCTTGAGGCCCAGCTCGTAGTTTTGCCCTTCGTCCGGGTCCAGCAGTTTGCTGTCGCGGTCCTTATAGGTGCTTTCCTGGGGCTGGAAAATATCGGTGTAGCTGGCGTACGCGGAGAAGTTGTCGTTGAGGTCGTAGATCACCCCGGCGTAAGGGATGAACCGCCCGGTTTCCTTGTACGAAGGGTTGTTGCCGGTGACATGGTAGTTGGCCACGCGCCCGCCGAGGATCACGTTCAGGTCATCGATCACGTTCAAGCGTGTGGTCACGTAGTAGCCGTTCTGGCGGATAGTGTCGTCGATGTACTGCTGGACCGGCCCGTAGATTGGCCTGCCGAGCTTGCCGTTCCAGTTGTAGAAATCGACTTTGTTGCCCTGCGGCCATTCCGGCGACCAGTAACCTTTGCCCTGCCAGCGCGAAGTACCGATCGAGCCGCCCACCACCAATTCATGTTCACGACCAAAGAGGCTGAACGGCCCGGTGGCATAAAGATCGGCCGAGGTGCTTTTGGTTTCACCCGTGTATTTCTGTCCGTTGATCTCGGCGGTGCCATCGGCGGCCGGCTGGACGAACTGAATCGATGCAAGGTCAGCGTGGTAGCCGTTGATCTTGTGGTCCAGTTGCAGTTTGGTCACCCAGCCGTCACCCAGGTCATGCTCGAGCATGGCGAAGGCGGTACGGGTGTTCTGCTCCCATGAACTCCAGGTGGTGCCGTTGTTGTAGGAGCGCGGCATCTTGTTGATGCTGCCGTTGGAGTTGACCAGCGGGAACGCGCCGGACCAGCTGGAACCTTTCGGAATGTTGTCCTGGTAGTCGAAGCCGACGGTCAGCATGGTGTCCGGGGACAGGTCGAATTCGGTGATGCCGTAGTAGGTTTCGGTCTTGCGCGAGTAGTGGTCCATGAAGGACTTCTTGTCCTGGTACGCCGCCACCGCCCGGCCACGCACATTGCCGCTCTCGGTCAAGGGGCCGCTGACATCGACTTCACTGCGATAGTTGTCCCACGAACCTGCGCCCACGGTCACATGGCCCTTGAAGTCGGCGGTGGGCTTCTTGCGGATCAGGTTGATGGTCGCACCCAGGGAGCCTGCGCCGTTGAGCAGGCCGGTGGCGCCCTTGAGGATTTCGATACGGTCATAGATCGCCATGTCGCTCAGGGTATTGCCCGCCGAGTAGCCGACGTTGCGCACGCTGGACGGAATACCGTCGTACTGGAAACTGTTGACCGAGAAACCCCGGGAGTAGTAGTTGGTGCGGTCGGTGTCATAGGCCGACACGGTGATGCCCGGCGTGTGGCGCATCACGTCATCGACGTTGTTGAGGCCGAAGTCTTCGATGTGCTGGCGGGTGACCACGGTAATCGACTGTGGGGTCTGGCGTGGCGTGAGGGTCAGGCGCGTCGCGGTGGCGATGGTGCCTGGGGTGTAGGAGCCGGAGCCCTCGGTAATATTGCCCAGCACGTTACCGTTGACCTGGGTGGGGCTCAGCTCCAGGGCGGTGGTGTCGCCGGCGGCGGCAACCGTCAACGCATTGCCGTTGAGGCTGTGGGTGGTCGATGTGCCCGCCAACAACTGGTCGATGGCTTGCTGTGGCGCCATCTTGCCCTTGACCGCACGGCTGTTTTTACCCTGCACGTCGCTGGGGCTGTACAACACCTGCACGTTGGCCTGGCGCCCGAATTCCTGCAGTGCGCTCCCCAGCGCCTGGGCAGGAATATTCAACTCGATCTCCTGAGCCTGCACATAGCCTGCGATCGGCAACGATACTGCCAGGGCCAAGGCGCTTGGAAGAAGGTTGATGTTCAGGGCCCGGCGCATGGTTAACGCCTTGCTCAGTGGGCTGAGGCCGAGTCGTGCTGGCATGGATGCTTTCTCTTCTAGGTTTTAAGTGGGCAAATTCTAGGTGTTAATTGAGGCTGGTTCTCATTACCACTAGTGAGACGTTCCTACCTCAGAAAACCGGAAAACAAAATTCACGCCGGTTCCAGCGCGTGCACCACCTGGCCGGCACGCAAGCGCACCAACTGGTCGGCGATATCGAAATAACGGTCGTCGTGGCTGATCACGATGATGGTTTTGCCCAGGCGCTTGAGGTCCGGCAGCAGCTCGGTGTAGAAGATCCGGCGGAACGCCGGGTCCTGGTCGGCGGCCCATTCGTCGAACACCAGTACCGGGCGCTCCTCCAGCCAGGCGTTGACCAGGGCCAGGCGCTTGCGCTGGCCGGTGGACAGGTCGGTGGTGCTGAACACGCCATCCTTGACGCTGACCTTGTGCGCGATTTCCAGGCGCTCCAGGTATTTGGCGGCACTGTCCAGCGACTGCGTGGCGCTGCCCTGCACCAGGTCATCGAACAGGTAATAGTCGGAGAAGATCGTGGTGAACAGCTGGCGATAATCGTCGCGCTCGGGGTCGGTCACGGTCTCGTCATTGAGGCGGATTTCGCCCGACTGCGGGGTGTACAAACCCAGCAGCAGTTTGATCAGGGTGGTCTTGCCGCTGCCGTTTTCGCCGACGATAAACACGATATCGCCTTGCTTGATGCTCAGGTTGATCGGCCCCAGGTGAAACGGCGCGCTACCCTCGACCGCCGGCGGGCTGTAGCTCACATTGCGCAGCTCCAGGCTGTTGACCATCGGTTTGGGCGCCTCGCTGTCGTCCATCAGCAGGTGCGGCTCGGGCGACGAGAAACGCTCGGACAATTCACTGATACGGCCAAAGGCGATCTTCGCCTTGCCCACCACCGGCAGGTAACCCAGCAGATGTTCCAGGGGGCCTTTCATGTACAGCAGCACCAGCACGAAACCGGTGATCACCGTGGGGTCCGGGTTGGGGTTGTATGCCTGCATCGCCAGGGCCAGGCCGATGACCACGAAGAACAGCATCGAGCCGAAGGTCTTGGCCAGGATGTAGATGTTGACTGAGCGCACCTGGATGTCGCTGATGCGGTCGGCGGTTTCCTGGATGCGGTGGGTGTTCATGCGAAAACGCCGTGGGCGGTGCATGCGCAGCTCCTTGGCGCCGGAGGCAATCGCATTGTAGTAACGCTGCAATTCATCCTCATGGCTGCGCGCCAGGTCGAAACCCTGGATGCCTTTGCCGCCGGCAATGAACTGCACGGCGCTGCCGATGATGATCGCCACCACCATCATCAGGAACATCGGCACCGACAAGTAGGCCAGGTAGCCCAGGCAACCGAGGGTGACCGTGGCGGCGATGGCCAGCGGGGTGAATGCAAAGGAAAAGTCGCTGATGGTGTCGACATCGTGGGTCAGCACCGGGATCAGCCGGTGGGAACGGTAGCGTTCGATCTGCCCGATGGGCGCCGACAGCACCTTCTCGCCGAGGTCTTTGCGCAGGGCGGCAATGATGCGCTGCCCGACGTAGTTGGTGCCGATGTCCGAGATGATCGAACTGACCAGCGCCACCACGCACAGCGCTGCAAAGGTCAGCACCACGCCCTGGGTCATGCCGTTGGCCGAGTGCAGGGCATTGTTGATGGTGGCCAGCAGCAGGGTAATGGCCAGGCCGCCCGCCATGCCGAGGGCGACGGAGACCGTCACGATCATACGAAAGGGCCTGAGCAGGGCGAGCAGGCCATTGAAGGCGCCGCGTTTGGGGTCGGTCATAAGTACATCCCGGAGAGTGAAAAGAGGGGCTGGGCACACAGACCCTTACCCCTGACAAACGAAGCGTCGGCGCAAGGATTTAGCTCGGCGCGCCGGGCGGCGGCCACGCCGGATAAATTGCCGCGACGCTGGTTCGTTCTTGTGCTGTAGGCGCACGTGTATCCACGCGCTGCGCAGTCCCCTCAGCGAGAGCGAAACAATGACGAAAAAGAACCTGGTGTATGTGTGGTCCCTGAGAAATGCCGCCGCCGACAAGGCCGGGCAGCCGGTGGCCTACAAGGACCACGAGCGCTACATGAAGTCGGTGCTGGAGTTTCTGGTGGGATCCCTCAATGACACGCCGCTGGGCCAGCGCTACAACCTGGTGGGCGTGGTGTATGACGATGACGAGCAGAACCCACGGGACCAGCAACTGGTCAGCGACTATGGCTTTGCCTACCAGCCTGGCCGCCAGTGGCTGTACCCGGCGGACTTGCGGGTGCAGGGCACGCTGGTCAACGACCTGCTGCTGAGTGTGCCGTCCACCTACCGTCGCTTGCCGCGTGGCAGCGCGGAACATATCGCCGGCAAGCAGGATTTCGAGCGTCGCCTGCACGACACGCTGGTGGAGTTGAAGGCCGATATCGTGGTGCTGGACGGTTTGCTGGTGATCCTCGATGAGCTGGTACGCCCCGGCGCGCCGTTTGCCCGACGCATCATGAATATCCACCCCGGCATTACCCGCCTCGAGTCGCCTTATGAGCGCCGTGGCGCCTATGCCACCTGGAATGCGTTGTACGGCGCGCGTGGCCAGGCGGTGGTGGACTGGGCGACCAAAGAGACCAAGCCTTGCGAGCCGCTGTACCTGACGGGTGCGTCGTTCCACTACGTGGACAACGGTATCGACTCCGGTGAAGTCTTCCACGACGTGCTCAACACCGAGATATCGCCGCAGGACACCATCCTTGAACTGCGCTGGAACAACTTCAACAACAGCTTGTTCCCGGCGTTGCATGAAGGGCTGGAGCGGTTGGCGCAGCAGGGCTGAACTTGCATGTGATCCAAGTGTGGGAGGGGGCTTGCCCTAATGCCAGTCAGTTAAGCGATAGAGCGGACGATGGATAACCTGTGGGAGGGGGCTTGCTCCCGATGACGGTGTGTCAGGTTAAGAAACCGTGACTGATAC
>NZ_JBNPJV010000004.1:0-6538 GCF_050312585.1 Pseudomonas sp. R19M | reverse complement strand
CAAACCCGGGCGCCTCGGTCCTTCTGAATTACCGTGGCGTCTTTGTTGGGGCGGCTGCGCCACCCAGCGCGGGGCAAGCCCGCTCACTACAGAGTTTGGTCGTGGCAGGTCCTCTTAACTGACTGGCATTAGGGCAAGCCCGCTCCCACCTGAAGATCAGTGCTTGCTCTGGTCCTGAGGCATGGAAAGCAGCTGCTTTTCCTGGTTCCAGTCGAACGGTTCGTCGTTCTGTTCGGCCTCATAGCGACGCTCTTCCAGGGCCTGGTACATGTCCAGTTCTTCGTCGGGCATGAAGTGCAGGCAATCGCCGCCGAAGAACCACAGCAGGTCGCGTGGCACCAGATGGGCAATTTGCGGGTAGCGCAGGATGACCTGACTCATCAGGTCCTGGCCCAGGTACTGGCTTTCGATGGGGTCGACCGGCAGCAGGGCGCGCAGTTCGTCGAAACGCTCCAGGAACAGCGCATGGCTTTCCTCAGGCACCTGTTCGGCTTCGCCGACGGCAACCAGGATGCTGCGCAGGTGGTCGAGCAAGACGAGATGATCGGCAACGGCGTTGGACACGAGATAAGTCCTCTAAAGCAAAAACGGGCGCGAGAGTATATAGCTCAAGCGCCCGTAATTATATGACCGCCCGACTCAGCGGACTTTACCCTCAGCCTGGGCCAGTTCTTCCTTGCTGAAATCGTCCACGTCGATCACCTTGCGTCGCGCGGCTTCAGCCTCACGCAGCGTCTGCGCTTCGGCGGCCTGCAGGACGCCTGCGTTCAGCGCGGCATCGATGACATGCTCGCCCGCAGCGGGTTTGACCTGGCCGCTTTTGAGCGCGGTGTGCAGTTTTTTCTGCAAGGGCTGGCCGGCACCGAGCAGGTCGTAGGCGTGTTGCAGTGCGCCCACCGGATCCTCCGCCGATTGTGGGCGGTAGCAGCCGGCCAGCAACTCCTCCAGGGTCGGGTCGCCCTTGGCCCGGCCGATCACCGCGGCCACTTCGGCATCCAGCGCATCGGACGGTCCGGTATGGCGACGCCCGAACGGGAACACGATCACCCGCAACAGGCAACCGAGCACTTTGTTCGGGAAGTTGCTCAACAGTTGATCCAGTGCGTGCTCCGACTGGCCGAGGCTTTCTTCCATGGCCCAGGCGAACAGCGGCTCCAGGTGATCCGGCGAATCGAGGTCGTGATAACGCTTGAGCGCGGCCGATGCCAGGTACATATGGCTCAGCACATCGCCCAGGCGTGCGGACAAGCGTTCACGACGTTTCAACTCGCCGCCGAGCAGCATCATGCTCAAGTCGGCGAGCAGGGCGAACGCGGCGGCCTGGCGGTTCAAGGCGCGGAAGTAACCCTGGCTCAAGCGGTTGCCCGGGGCTTTCTCGAAATGCCCCACACCAAGGTTCAGTACCAGCGTGCTGGCGGCGTTGCTCACGGCAAAGCCGATGTGCTGCAGCAGCAGGCCATCGAACTCCTTGAGAGCCTGGTCATGGTCTTCGCGACCGGCCAGGGCCATTTCCTTGAGCACGAACGGATGGCAGCGAATGGCGCCCTGGCCGAAGATCATCAGGTTGCGCGACAGGATATTTGCGCCTTCCACGGTGATGAAGATCGGCGCGCCCTGCCAGTTACGGCCCAGGTAGTTGTTCGGGCCCATGATGATGCCCTTGCCGCCGTGCACGTCCATGGCGTGGCTGATGCACTCGCGACCGCGTTCGGTGAGGTGGTACTTGAGGATCGCCGACAGCACCGAAGGTTTTTCCCCCAGGTCCACGGCGTTGGCGGTGAGCATGCGTGCGCTGTCCATCAGCCAGGCGTTGCCGCCGATACGCGCCAGGGCTTCCTGGATACCTTCGAAGGCCGACAGCGGCACGTTGAACTGTTCACGTACCTGAGCGTACTGGCCGGTCACCAGGCTGGTGAACTTGGCGGCGCCGGTGCCCACGGCAGGCAGCGAGATCGAACGGCCAACCGACAGGCAGTTCATCAGCATCATCCAGCCTTTGCCGAGCATTTCCTGGCCGCCGATGAGGTATTCCAGGGGAATGAACACATCCTTGCCGGAATTGGGGCCGTTCATGAACGCGGCACCCAGGGGCAGGTGACGGCGACCGATTTCGACGCCGGGGGTGTCGGTGGGGATCAGCGCAAGGCTGATGCCCAGGTCTTCTTCTTCGCCCAGCAGATGGTCCGGGTCATATGCCTTGAAGGCCAGGCCCAGCAGCGTCGCGACCGGGCCGAGGGTGATGTAGCGTTTTTCCCAGTTCAGGCGCAGGCCGAGGGTTTCCTTGCCTTCCCATTCTCCCTTGCAGATCACACCGGTGTCGGGCATGGCGCCGGCGTCGGAGCCGGCCAGCGGGCCGGTCAGGGCGAAGCAGGGGATGTCATCGCCACGGGCCAGGCGTGGCAGATAGTGGTTGCGTTGTTCGTCGGTGCCGTAATGCAGCAGCAGTTCAGCCGGGCCGAGGGAGTTGGGCACCATCACCGTCGAGGCCAGGTCGCCGCTGCGCGTGGCCAGCTTCATCGCCACCTGGGAATGGGCATAGGCGGAGAAACCCTTGCCGCCGTACTCCTTGGGAATGATCAGCGCAAAGAAACCGTGGGTCTTGATGTGCTCCCAGGCGGCGGGCGGCAGGTCCATGGCCTGGCCGATTTCCCAGTCGCTGACCATGGCGCAGAGTTCTTCGGTGGGGCCGTCGATAAACGCTTGTTCTTCTTCGGTCAGTTGGGCCTTGGGGTAGGCCAGCAACTTGTCCCAGTCGGGGCGGCCGCTGAACAGTTCGCCATCCCACCACACGGTGCCGGCATCAATGGCGTCGCGCTCGGTCTCGGACATCGGTGGCAGGACTTTCTGGAACCAGTTGAACAGTGGCTTGGTGAAGTATTGACGACGCAGGTCGGGCAGCAGCAGGGGGGCGGCGACTGCCGCGATCAATACCCAGAAGATCAGCAACAGCCAGCCCGGCGCGTGGCTCCAGGCGCCCATCGCCAGCAGGTAGACGGCGACCACGCCCAGGGCGGGCAGGGGCGCGGTGCGGCGGTGTGCCAGGTAGGCAATGCCGAACACTAGAACCAGTATCCACAACAACAGCATATTCAATCCTCCGTGAAACCAGGGGCGAAACCACCTTGGAGCTTAGTCGGCATCCGAAAAAGCGCGGTGATCAGGGTGTAACGAGTTGTATTGGGAGCACCATCACCAGGCGCCGACATTTGGCCGAATCGTCGTTATCGCCAGGGCAGACCTGTCGTTAAACTCCAGGCATGTCTCGGAGATAACGCTTATGGATACGTACCTGCGTCCCAGCCGCTTCATCGATAGTGACCACCCTGCGGTGGTGGAGTTCGCCGAAAAACATCGAGGTCCGAGCGCGGATCCGCGTGACCAGGCAGTCAGTCTTTACTACGCCGTACGTGAGGCTATTCGCTACAACCCTTACACCTTCAGCCGCGATCCCGGCAGCTTGAAAGCCAGCTTCGCCCTGGCCACCGGCGAGAGCTATTGCGTGCCCAAGGCTACCCTGCTCGCCGCGTGTGCTCGCCATTGCGGTATCCCGGCGCGCATCGGCCTGGCGGATGTGCGTAATCATCTGTCGACTCCCCGCCTGATCGCGCTGCTCAAGAGTGATGTATTCGCCATGCATGGCTACACCGAGTTGTACCTGCGGGGCCGCTGGGTCAAGGCCACGCCGGCGTTCAACCAGCAACTGTGCGAGTTGTTCGATGTACCGCCACTGGAATTCGATGGCATTCACGACAGCATCTTCCACGCATTCAACCGTCAGGGCCGACGCTCGATGGAATATGTGCTGGAGCACGGGCAGTTTCCGGACGTGCCCGAAGCGTTTTTTTTCGCCCACATTCAGCAGTGCTACCCACACCTGTTTAACGAGGACATGCCGCCCCTGCTGGGCGACATGCACAGCGATTCAAGCCGCGCGTGAACCGGCGTATGCTGCTGCATTCATCAAGCCATGTTCATCAACGATAAGGCGCGGTCATGCTGAAGATCTGGGGTCGTAAAAATTCATCAAACGTCAGGAAAGCACTGTGGTGCGCCGAGGAACTCGGCCTGGACTATGAGGCAATTGATGCGGGCGGGGCTTTTGGCGTGGTCGACACGCCGCAATATCGGGCAATGAATCCCAATGGCCGGGTACCGGTGATCGAAGACGGTGATTTTGTGCTGTGGGAATCCAACACCATCGTGCGTTACCTGTGCGCCAAGCATGCGTCGGCGTTTTACCCGAGCGACGTGCAAGCCCGCGCCAACGCCGAAAAGTGGATGGACTGGACCACCTCGACCCTCGCCGAGCCGTTCAAGGCAGTGTTCTGGGGCATCGTGCGTACCCCGGCGGAAAAACAGAACTGGGACAGCATCAACGCTGGGCGCCAGGCCTGTATCGATGCTTTGGCTACCGTGGACAAAGCCCTGGCCGAGCAGCCTTATTTGTCCGGCCACGCATTCGGCATGGGTGATATCCCCCTGGGCTGCTTTATTTACGCCTGGTTCGAAATGCCTATCGAGCGTCCTGCAATGCCGCATTTGGAGGCTTGGTACCAGCGCCTGCAGCAACGCCCGGCGTACCGCAAAGCCGTGATGACTGCGTTGACTTAATACCTACTATTAATACGGGTGACTGTACTTGTGCGACGTGGGCACGCACCATGCCCGTGCATCGCAGGTTGAACTACCTGCGGTGCGCCCTCATCTATCTTGTCTATTCCCTTCTTTGGTGCGTAATCCGATATGAGTTCCGCTCTGTCCATCCGGCAGCTAACCAAAACCTACGGCAACGGTTTCCAGGCCTTGAGTGGTATCGATCTGGACGTCGCCGAAGGTGACTTTTTCGCCTTGCTCGGCCCCAACGGCGCCGGCAAATCCACGACCATCGGCATCCTCTCGACCCTGGTCAACAAGACCAGCGGCAGCGTGAATATCTTTGGTCATGACCTGGACAAATCCCCTGCGGCGCTCAAGCGTGCCATCGGCGTGGTGCCCCAGGAGTTCAATTTCAACCAGTTCGAAAAGACCTTCGACATCGTCGTGACCCAGGCCGGCTACTACGGCATCCCGGCGAAAGTCGCCAAGGAGCGCGCCGAGCAGTACCTCACCCAACTGGGCTTGTGGGACAAACGCGACGTGCCGTCCCGCTCGCTGTCCGGGGGAATGAAGCGTCGCCTGATGATTGCCCGTGCGCTGGTTCATGAACCGCGCCTGCTGATCCTCGATGAACCCACCGCGGGCGTGGACATCGAACTGCGTCGCTCGATGTGGACCTTCCTGACCGAGCTGAACGAGAAGGGCATTACCATCATCCTCACCACCCATTACCTGGAAGAGGCTGAGCAACTGTGCCGCAATATCGGCATCATCGACCACGGCACCATCGTCGAGAACACCAGCATGCGTAACCTGCTGGGCCAGTTGCATGTGGAAACCTTCCTGCTGGACCTGAAAAACAATCTGTCGGCGCCGCCGCAGTTGCTCGGTTACCCAAGCCGGCTGGTCGATGGCCACACCCTGGAGGTCCAGGTGGACAAGGCCATGGGCATCACTGCGCTGTTCACCCAGTTGGCGACTCAGAACATCGAAGTGCTGAGCCTGCGTAACAAAACCAATCGCCTTGAGGAGTTGTTCGTGTCCCTGGTGGAGAAAAATCTGGCGAAGGTGGCGGTATGAGTTCCGAACTGCAACCCAACCTCGTTGCCCTGCAAACCATTGTCTACCGCGAAGTGAAGCGCTTTACCCGGATCTGGCCGCAAACCCTGCTGCCGCCGGCGATCACCATGGTCCTGTACTTCGTGATCTTCGGTAACCTGATCGGTCGCCAGATCGGTGACATGGGTGGCTTTACCTACATGGAGTACATCGTGCCGGGGCTGATCATGATGTCGGTGATCACCAACTCCTACGGCAACGTGGTCTCCAGCTTCTTCGGCAGCAAGTTCCAGCGCTCCATCGAAGAACTGATGGTGTCGCCGGTGTCGCCCCACACCATCCTGATCGGCTATACCCTGGGCGGCGTGCTGCGTGGCTTGATGGTCGGCGTGATCGTGACCTTGCTGTCGTTGTTCTTCACCCATCTGCAAGTGCATCACCTGGGCGTCACCCTGCTGGTGGTGGTGCTGACGGCGACGATCTTTTCGCTGCTGGGGTTTATCAACGCGGTCTTTGCACGCAACTTCGATGATATTTCAATCATCCCGACCTTCGTGCTGACGCCGCTGACTTACCTGGGCGGTGTGTTCTACTCCATTACCCTGCTGCCGCCGTTCTGGCAGACCGTGTCGCTGGCCAACCCGGTACTGCACATGGTCAACGCCTTTCGCTACGGCATCCTGGGGGTATCGGATATCAAGATCAGCGTGGCGATCACCTTTATGCTGATCGCTACCGTGGTGTTGTACATCGGTTGCGCGAGGCTGCTGGTGAGCGGGCGCGGTATGCGTACGTAAGGTCGAACGCTGTAAAAATGTGGGAGGGGGCTTGCTCCCGATGGCGGTGTGTCAGTCAATCAATAAGGTGACTGGTCCACCGCCAT
>NZ_JBNPJV010000023.1:0-6646 GCF_050312585.1 Pseudomonas sp. R19M | reverse complement strand
GTGACTGACCACCGCCATCGGGAGCAAGCCCCCTCCCACATTCGGTTTGTGCAGTTTTCAAAAAATGCATTCCAGCAGTGAGCCTCCATGTCCCAGCCCACCAGCCAACCCGCCTACGTCCTGCACAGCCGCGCCTACCGCGAGACCAGTGCCCTGGTGGACTTCCTCACCCCGCAAGGTCGCCTGCGCGCGGTGTTGCGTAGCGCACGGGGTAAGGCGGGCACATTGGCGCGGCCGTTCGTGGCCCTGGATGTGGAGTTTCGCGGCAAGGGCGAGCTGAAAAACGTCGGCCGCATGGAAAGCCTGGGCACCTCGGCCTGGCTCAATGGCGAAGCGCTGTTCAGCGGCCTCTACCTCAACGAACTGCTGATCCGCCTGCTGCCCGCCGAAGACCCGCACCCGGCCGTTTTCGATCACTACGCCGCCACGTTGTTGGCCCTCGCCGAAGGCCGCCCCCTGGAACCGCTGCTGCGCGCCTTCGAATGGCGGTTGCTGGATGATCTGGGCTACGGCTTCGAGCTCGCCAACGACCTGCACGGAGCACCGATCGCCGCTGATGGCATGTACCGCCTGCAAGTCGACGCCGGCCTTGAGCGCGTGTACCTGCTGCAACCCGGCCTGTTTCAGGGCACTGAACTGCTGGCCATGAGCGAAGCCGACTGGAGCGCCCCGGGTGCCTTGTCCGCCGCCAAGCGCCTGATGCGCCAGGCCCTGGCCGTGCATCTGGGGGGGCGGCCACTGGTCAGTCGCGAGTTGTTTCGAAAGCCCTGACAACCCCGTGTATGCTGTGCAGCGTTTCTTTCCCTTTTCAGGAGCGCTTCCGTGACCACCAGCAACCGCATTCTTCTTGGCGTCAACATCGACCACGTCGCCACTCTGCGCCAGGCCCGGGGCACCCGTTACCCTGACCCGGTCAAGGCCGCGCTGGACGCCGAAGAAGCGGGCGCCGACGGCATCACCGTGCACCTGCGCGAAGACCGTCGCCATATCCAGGAGCGTGACGTACTGGTGCTCAAGGATGTGCTGCAAACCCGCATGAACTTCGAAATGGGCGTCACCGAAGAAATGATGCAGTTCGCCGAACGCATTCGCCCGGCGCACATCTGCCTGGTGCCGGAAACTCGCCAGGAACTGACCACCGAAGGCGGCCTCGACGTGGCCGGCCAGGAAGCCCGGATCAAGGCGGCCGTGGAGCGCCTGTCGAAGATCGGCAGCGAAGTCTCACTGTTCATCGACGCCGACGAGCGCCAGATCGAAGCCTCGCGTCGTGTCGGCGCGCCGGCGATTGAACTGCATACCGGCCGTTACGCCGATGCCACCACGCCAACCGAAGTGGCCGAGGAACTGCAACGCATCATTGATGGCGTGGGCTGCGGCCTCAAGGCCGGCCTGATCGTCAATGCCGGCCACGGCCTGCACTATCACAACGTCGAAGCCGTGGCGGCGATCAAGGGCATCAACGAGTTGAACATCGGTCACGCGTTGGTGGCCCATGCGCTGTTCGTCGGTTTCAAAGGCGCCGTGGCCGAGATGAAGGCGCTGATCCTGGCCGCCGCCAAGGCTTGAGATCCAGTGTGGGAGGGGCTTGCTCCCACATGAGAAGTCTTACTGTTTAGACCCTGCCGGTGTATCGTATCCGCCCTTTGCAGGGCTTGGTCCTGCGGCAGATACGTGAGGTTGTTGTGTCCCGATCCTTTTCCCGTCGACAAATCCTGGGTGGCCTCGCCGGCCTTGCCGTAGTGGGCGTGGGGGCCGGGGGTGCCTATCGCTACTGGCTGGGGAAGGTCGCCGAGGCTGAAGCGGGGCACGACTACGAGTTGATCGCCGCGCCCCTGGACGTGGAACTGGTGCCGGGACACAAGACCCAAGCCTGGGCGTTCGGCCCTTCGGCGCCGGGGACCGAGTTGCGCGTGCGCCAGGGCGAATGGCTGCGCGTGCGCTTCATCAACCACCTGCCGGTCGCCACCACGATCCACTGGCATGGCATTCGCCTGCCGCTGGAAATGGACGGCGTGCCGTACGTGTCACAGCTGCCGGTGTTGCCGGGTGAATACTTCGACTACAAATTCCGCGTTCCCGATGCCGGCAGCTACTGGTATCACCCCCACGTGAACAGCAGCGAAGAACTCGGCCGTGGCCTGGTCGGGCCGTTGATCATCGAAGAGCGCGAGCCTACAGGCTTCAAGCACGAACGCACCCTGAGCCTGAAAAGCTGGCACGTGGACGAGGAGGGCGCCTTTGTTGCTTTCAGCGTACCGCGTGAGGCGGCGCGTGGCGGTACTGCCGGGCGTTTGTCGACCATCAATGGCGTCTCCCAGGCGGTGATCGATTTGCCGGCCGGGCAGATTACCCGTGTGCGCTTGCTCAACCTGGATAACACCCTGACCTATCGCCTCAATATTCCCGACGCCGAAGCGCAGATCTACGCCCTGGACGGCAACCCCGTCGAGCCGCGCCCACTGGGCAAGGAGTACTGGTTGGGCCCTGGCATGCGGATTTGCCTGGCGATCAAGGCGCCGCCGGCGGGTGAAGAACTCTCCCTGCGTAACGGCCCGGTGCGCCTCGGTACCTTCCGCTCGGTGGCCAACACCGATGCACCCACCGAATGGCCTGCAGCCTTGCCGGCCAACCCGATCAGCGAGCCGGACCTGGCCAACGCCGAGAAACTCAACTTCAATTTCGAATGGGTGGGCACCGTGTCGGTGGACGACGGTAAACCGCCGAGCCTGTGGCAGATCAACGGCAAGGCTTGGGATATCACCGACAAGACCTGCGCCGACCGCCCGATTGCCAAGTTGGAAAAGGGCAAGAGCTACATTTTCGAATTGAAGAACATGACCCAGTACCAGCATCCGATCCACCTGCACGGCATGAGCTTCAAGGTGATCGCTTCAAACCGCCACAATGTGATCCCGTACTTCACCGACACCTACCTGCTGGGCAAGAATGAGCGTGCCCGCGTGGCCTTGGTGGCGGATAACCCGGGGGTGTGGATGTTCCACTGCCACGTGATCGACCACATGGAAACCGGCCTGATGGCCGCCATCGAGGTGGCGTAATGCGCCAGATCCGTCCCGCAGCCATTATCGACCGCAGCCGCGACCAGGACTTCATGCGCGAAGCCCTGGCCCTCGCCGCTCAAGGCGCTGCATTGGGGGAAGTGCCGGTAGGCGCGGTGCTGGTGCAGGACGGTGAAATCATCGGCCGCGGTTTCAACTGCCCTATCAGCTGCAACGACCCCAGTGCCCACGCCGAAATGGTCGCCATCCGCGCCGCCGCGCAGGCGATCAGCAATTATCGGCTGGTCGGCAGCACGCTGTATGTGACCCTGGAGCCGTGCAGCATGTGTGCCGGCCTGATCGTGCACTCACGTATTGCGCGGGTGGTGTATGGCGCGCTGGAGCCCAAGGCCGGGATTGTGCAGAGCCAGGGGCAGTTTTTCACCCAGGGTTTTCTCAACCATCGGGTGTTGTTTGAAGGGGGCGTACTGGCCGAGGAATGCGGCACGGTGCTGAGCGAATTCTTCAAGGCCCGCCGAGCCAAGCCGTCCGTTTAAGCAACCCTGGAGATTAAAAAATGTGGGAGGGGGCTTGCTCCCGATGGCGGCCTGTCAGTCAGTTTATTTGTGACTGATGCACCGCTATCGGGAGCAAGCCCCCTCCCACAATTTGATCTCTATTGCTTCAGTGAGTGATCACCGTTATTTCTTGGCGATGATCACCGCCCGCATCGGCGCCGGCAGCCCTTCGATGGTCTTGCTGTGATCATCGGGGTCGAGGAAATCACTCAACGACTGATACTTCATCCACTCCGTGCCACGCTGTTCCTCCACCGTCGTTACGCTGACGTCCACACAGCGCACCTCACTGAACCCGGCCCGTCGCAGCCACAGCATCAACGCCGGTACCGACGGCAGGAACCACACGTTACGCATCTGCGCGTAGCGATCTTCCGGCACCAGCACTTGCTGTTGGTCGCCTTCCACCACCAGGGTTTCCAGGACCAATTCGCCGCCTTTGACCAGGGTGTCTTTCAGCGCCAGCAAATGCTCGATCGGCGAGCGGCGGTGATAAAACACACCCATGGAAAATACCGTATCGAAGCCTTCCAGATTCGCCGGCAGATCTTCGAACGGGAAGGGCAGGTGCCAGGCTTTGGGTTCGGACAAGTAACGCTGCACCGCCTGGAACTGGCAGAAGAACAGCCAGTTGGGGTCCACGCCGATCACGCTGTCAGCCCCGGCACCGAGCATGCGCCACATGTAGTAGCCGTTACCGCAGCCGACATCGAGGATGCGTTTGCCTTTCAAGTTCAGGTGCGGCGCCACCCGCGACCACTTCCAGTCCGAGCGCCATTCGGTGTCCACATGCACGCCGAACAGATGGAACGGCCCCTTGCGCCACGGGCTCAGGCCCATCAACGCGGTGCGCATCTGTGCGCGGGTGGCATCGTCGCAGTCGGTGTCGAGTGTCAGCCCATTGATCAGGTCGACTTCGCTGGGCTGGATCTGCGGCAGCGCGTCCAACGCACTCTGCCAACGTTCCAGGTCGCCATGACCCTTTTCCATCTTGCTATCGAGTTGCGCTTGCACGCCCTGGGCCCACACGGCCAGGGGAGTGCCGACCAAGTGGCGGGCGAGGGGGGACAGATCAATCATGGCAAGGCAATCAACGAGGCAAAGTTAAGACACTGGAACCACGGCACGACTTTCGAGAATCCGGCGGCCAGCAGGCGTTCGCGGTGTTCTTCGAGGCTGTCGGGCTTCATGACGTTTTCGATGGCGCTGCGCTTCTGGGCAATTTCCAGTTCGCTGTAGCCGTTGGCGCGCTTGAACGCGATGTGCAGGTCGGTGAGCAACGCCTGTTCTTCAGGATCATTGAAGCGCAGTTTTTCCGACAGGATCAACGCACCGCCCGGCAGCAGCGACTGGCGGATGCGCGTCAGCAGGCCCAGGCGTTCGGCGGGGTCGATAAATTGCAGGGTGAAGTTCAACGCCACCACCGAGGCCGGCTGGAACTGCAGCGCGAGGATATCGCCCTCGATGACTTCAACCGGCAACAGCTCCTGGAACATCGAGTCCTGGCCATTGAGGTATTCGCGGCAGCGCTCGACCATCGCCGCCGAGTTATCCACCGCGATCACCCGGCAACCGTCGGTGCGCACATGGCGGCGCAGGGCCTGGGTCACCGCCCCGAGGGACGCGCCCAGGTCGTAGAGCACGCTGTTGGGTTGGGCAAACTGCGCCGCGAGCACGCCGAGGTTCTCGACGATGGTCGGGTAGCCCGGCACCGAGCGCTTGATCATGTCCGGGAACACCCGCACCACGTCCTCGTTAAAGGCGAAGTCCGGCACCTGGGGCAGGGGCTGGGCGAATAGGCGATCGGGTTCTTTGCTCACGGTTGTTCCGGCATTGATGTGGAAAAGGCCGGCATTTTAGCCAAGTTGGCCTGCGTGTGCGCGGGTTGTCTGATGGAAAGCCGAGGCGGTGATGCCCCACTGGCCGAGCCAGTAGGTGACGATCAATAGATAGGGCGCCGCGTCGAACGACACGACGAACCGATTGATACCGATCAGCGTATCGGAAAACACAAATGACAGCGCCCCCGCAGCCGCCAGCAGTGCTGAGCGTTTTGGCACGTCGCTGCCCAGGCGTGCCAGTGCACGCCAGAGCATGGCGCTGATCACCGTTGCGTAAATCACTACCGGTATCAGCAAATCACCCAGGCCGTGGGCGATCAGGATGCTCAACAGCACGGCTCCCACCCCCAGCGCCAGTATCAATGGCAGCAGCGCCAAGCGGCGGCAGTCGCTGAAATACGCTTTGAGATACGCCAGGTGTGCGAATAGAAATGCACCCAGGCCAAAGATAAACAGGTCGCCCGGCCAGGCGAGCAATACATCGCCTACCAGGGAAAAAATCAGCCCCAGGCTGATCCAGCGTCGATAGTCGGTGGGCGGCGCATCATGCAGCCAACCCAGCAGCGCAAGCACCGGCATGGGTTTGACCAGCAGGCACAACAGTGCCGCGTGAGTGCTCAGGCCGTAGATAAAGGTGCCGGCACCCATCAACGCAAGGATCAGCCACGGCATATCAGTTCACCGTAATGGCGCAGTCGAAGGTCTCAGTGGGTTCGGCTTCCGGCTCCCAAGGCTGCTGGGAGGTCAGGCGCAAACGGCCCTGGCCTGCGGCAAATGCCTGGAAGCGCCAGGTGGATTGGCCGCCGCCACCGATCACGCCGGATTCCGCGCTGCTGTAGACCTCCGGGCTCAGGGCGCGCAGCACGCCGCCGGCGGAGTCCTGGATGGCCCAGCGGTAACCGGTGGTGGGGTTGCTGGGTAGGGTGAGGATCAGGTTTTGCCCGGATTTAAGCTGGAGCGGGCAGGCGCTTTGGCTGTCCACGGTGACGTTTTGCTTCGGCGCACTGGCACACGCGGCGAGCAGCGCAAAGCTCAGGGGGAGTAGCAGGCGGGCAGCGGTCATGGAGCCTCCGTTCATTTACGACGAACGGCGAGCATAACCGAAGATGAGACAACGTGTGACAAGCTGCTGTAGTGAGCGGGCTTGCCCCGCGCTGGGGGGCAAGCCGCCCCAATAAAAACGCCGCATTTCTGCCTGAGAGAATGCGGCGTCTGGTTTTGGGGCGGC
>NZ_JBNPJV010000030.1:0-7717 GCF_050312585.1 Pseudomonas sp. R19M | reverse complement strand
GTATAGCGCAGTCCGGTAGCGCGCCTGCTTTGGGAGCAGGATGTCGGGAGTTCGAATCCCCCTACCCCGACCATATTAAAAATCCCCGTATCGAAAGATACGGGGATTTTTTTTGCCTGTGGAAAACTCAGCGGCACTGTAAATCAATGCGGGAGGGGCAAGCCCCTCCCGCAGGTTTTAGTGCAGCTTAAGACGTGGCTCGGTGCCACGCCCGATCTTGCTGCCCAGCATCAGCATCGCCGTGCGAAAGACCCCATACAGCGCCATCTGATGCATGCGATACAGCGACACATAGAACATCCGCGCCAGCCAGCCTTCGAGCATGACGCTGCCGGTCAGGTTGCCCATCAAGTTACCCACAGCGGAAAAGCGCGACAGCGAGATCAGCGAGCCGTAGTCAGTGTACTTGTACGACGGCAGCTCCTTGCCTTCGATCCGCAGTTTCAGTGACTTGGCCAGCAACGAGGCCTGTTGGTGAGCGGCCTGGGCCCGTGGCGGCACATTGCGGTCGGTGCCCGGTTGCGGGCAGGCGGCGCAGTCACCGAAGGCGAAGATGTTTTCGTCGCGGGTGGTTTGCAGTGTCGGCAGTACTTGCAGTTGGTTGATACGGTTGGTTTCCAGGCCATCGATATCCTTGAGGAAGCCGGGGGCGCGAATACCGGCGGCCCATACCTTCAGGCTGGCCGGGATCACCTGGCCGCTGCTGGTAATCAGGGCATCTGCCGTCACTTCGCTGACCGCCGAGTTGGTCAGCACGGTCACTCCGAGTTTCTCCAGGGTTTTATGCACAGGCGCGCTGATCCGCTCCGGCAGCGCGGGCAAGACTTTTGGCCCGGCCTCGATCAAGGTGATGTGCATGTTTTCCGGTTTGATGCGGTCCAGGCCGTAGGCCGCCAGTTCATGGGCAGCGTTGTGCAGCTCGGCGGCCAGTTCAACCCCGGTAGCACCGGCACCGACGATGGCGACGCTGATTTTTTCTTCCACATCGGTCTGGCCCGCGTGGGCGCGCAGATAGTGGTTGAGTAATTGCTGATGGAAGCGCTCGGCCTGCTTGCGGGTGTCGAGGAACAGGCAATGTTGCGCTGCACCCTCGGTGCCGAAGTCATTGGTGGTGCTGCCCACTGCGATTACCAGCGTGTCGTAGCTCAACACTCGCGCGGGTACCAGCTCGCGCCCCTCTTCATCGAGGGTGGCAGCCAGTTGAATTTTTTTCTGTTCACGATCCAGCCCGCTCATGCGCCCCAGCTGGAACTCGAAGTGGTTCCATTTGGCTTGGGCGACATAGTTGAGTTCGTCTTCCGAGGAGTTCAACGAACCGGCGGCCACTTCGTGCAGCAGCGGTTTCCAGATATGAGTCAGGTTGGCGTCCGCCAGTGTGATGCTGGCGATGCCGCGCTTACCCAGAGTCTTACCCAGGCGGGTAGCCAACTCCAGGCCGCCGGCGCCGCCGCCGACGATAATAATACGATGGGTCATGGGGATATCTCGCAAGGCTAAAAGAAATCGGAGCAGTGACCCCCGCGAGCGCCAGGCAGCTCATAGCGTGAGGTAACTCAAAAGGCGGCTCAGCAAACCGAGCCCGATTACCGCCACCAGCACCACACCAAGGAGCAGCCACGGCCGGAAAGGCTTGCGCTCGACTTGGTTCTGGGAGAGTTGCAGGTACTCTTCGACATGCCGTTGGTCATCGGGGTTCAGGCGGCTGGTCATAAAGGCCTCGTCAGGTAGACGTTGCAAAAGGGCGCCACGTTACAGTCAGGGGATTGGCGGCATCGCCACAAGCGTAGCCTGCGCCCGTGTCACAGGCTGATGCCCACGTCGAATACTATGCTGCGGCCCAGGTTGTTACGCAAGAAGTCCGGTGCGTCGGGGTGTGCGAACAGCACCCGGGCAAAGGTCGGCCCGACTAACGACAGCGAACGCCAACCCTGGCGCAGGTATTCGGTGGGAGGCGGGAAGTGGCTGTTGAGGTCCAGTACTTCGCGTTTGAGGCTGGTGAAGGCAATCAAGTCCAGCTCGCCGAGGTCCATGCCGCGTTCTTTGTAGTTATGGGCTTTCTTGCGCAAGGTGGGGGCCAGGCGCAGCAGAAACTCATGGGCGGGAATGCGTCGCGGCTTGGCCTCGCGCCGGACCAGCTGGCTCAGGGAAAACGCACTGCGTCGGCGCAGCAGCTCATCGCGCCATTCGTCGTTCAGGCGCCGGCCTTCATCCAGAACAAAAAAAACTTCGAAACTGGCGTCGCGAAACAGCACGTCCGGCGGCTCTTGCCCGGCAGGGTGAAACTCTTCCGCCCGGTAAGGCACGTTCAAGCCTTGCAGCAGGCGCTGGCAGACCCAACGCTCACGCTCCCATTTGCGGGCATTGGACAAGAACGCGTTGGCTTGTTCGGCCGCTACGGTGAGCAGGCGCAAATAATCTGAGTCATCCATGTTTGCAGCTTAGCGTTCAAATGATGACCGCAGGAAGTCTTGCTTTAAAACAGCGGTGTAGACTGGCCTCTCGAGAGTGGCTCAGGGATGAGGGGCGTGATGAGGTTTCTTGCAGGGGGTGTGTTCCCGTGATCAGCGCAGCGGTATTGGCACCGGCGACGCTCGGCCTCGGTTGGCTGTTGTACGCGCCTTGGGTGTTGTGGGCGATCCTGCGCTCGCCCTGGGTCGAGCTGTTTGCCGACCGACGGCGCCAGCATTTGTTGTTCGGTACGGTGTTTGCGCTGTTCATGCTCTGGTTGGTGCGGCGGGATTTCGATACCGGGGTTTCCTACCACTTTATCGGCATGACCGCTGTGACCCTGTTGCTCGACTGGCCCCTGGCAATCTTCGGAGGGCTTGTCGCGCAAATGGGCCTGGTGTGGCTGGGGCGCCAGGATCTGGCCGCTGTCGGGGTCAATGGCCTGTTGTTGGTCGTGCTGCCGGTGCTGGTCACCGAAGGCTGCGCGCTGCTGGTGGAGCGTGCGCAGCCGCGTAATCCTTTTGTGTATATCTTCTGCTCGGGTTTTTTCGCCGCTGCGCTGTCAGCGTTGCTCTGTCTGTTGGCCGCATTGGGGCTGTTGTGGTTCGACGGGCGTTTCGCGATGCCGGAATGGCTGGAGGATTTCGTCGGTTACTTGTGGCTGATCATCTTCCCCGAAGCCTTTATCAACGGCATGGTGATCAGTGCCTTGGTGGTGTTCAGTCCTGAATGGCTGGAGACTTTCAACCGCACCCGCTACCTCTCGGCACCCTGGAAGGATGACGACTCGCAGCGTTGATCCAGATCAAATCGCGGGCAATCCGGCAGGCCCATGCTCTGCACAATTTTTCAGGAGCACGGATCATGAGTGTGTATGAGTGGGCACGGCAGGAGTTGCGCAGAAGCCAGGACGCAGCGCAGGAAATCGGTTTTGACCCAGGGCTGACCCTGCGCGCCATGCTCAGTGCAGTGGTGCAACAGAGCAAGGGCGTACGCAGCTTCGAAGACCTGGCCGACGAACTGCAATACCTCGCAGAGAACCTCGACGACCAGCAGGAATACGCTTTTATGCGGCCTTAGTGGCGCGGCGTCAGGTCTTCGGAGAACAACTCGTCTTCGGCATCCGGGGCTACGGGAATCTTGTGTTCTTCAGCCGCCCAGGCACCCAGGTCGATGAGCTTGCAGCGGTCCGAGCAGAACGGTCGGTTGGGGTTGGTCGTTTTCCATTCCACGGGTGCGCCGCAGGTTGGGCAGTCGACGGTCAGGGGTTGGCTCATGATCGGCCTCCACGCAAAGTAAGGTAAAAGTGGTGCAGTCGCTCGACCTCGCTGTGCAGCCAGGCGAGGTCCTGGTCATTGACCAGCACGTCATCGGCATGGTTCAGGCGGTCTTCACGGCTGGACTGGGCCTTGAGAATCGCCTGCACCTGCTGCTCGCTGATGCCGTCGCGCTGCAGGGTACGCTGAATCTGCAGCGATTGCGGCACGTCGATCACCAGGATGCGCTGGGTCATGCTGTACTGGCCGGACTCGATCAGCAGCGGAGACACCAGTATCGCGTAGGGCGATTGCGCACGCGCCAGGTGGCTGCGAATCTCTTCGCCAATCAGTGGGTGCAGCAAAGCTTCCAGCCAGAGGCGCTCCTGGGGGACTTCAAAGATCAGTTGACGCAACGCGGCGCGGTCCAATCGGCCGTCGGGCAGCAGCACGCCGGCACCGAAGTGCTCGGCGATACGCGCCAGTGCCGGGCGGCCGGGCTCGACGACCCAGCGGGCGGCATGGTCGGCGTCGACCAGGTCGATGCCCAGGTCGATAAAGTGCTGGGCGGCAGCGCTTTTGCCGCTGCCAATGCCGCCGGTGAGGCCAAGAATCCAGGGTGTTGCGACAGAAGTGGTCATCTGAAACCGACAGACTGCAAATAGAAGTCGGTTATTTGACCACCCCAGAGCAATGCAATCCAGCCGGCAATCGCCAGGCAAGGACCAAATGGCATCGGCGTCGATACCTCGGACTTGCGCAAGTGCATCAGCATCAGCCCGGCAGACACCCCCAGCAGCGACGCCAACAGCAGCGTCATCGGCAGAATCTGCCAACCCCCCCAGGCGCCGAGCAGGGCCAGTAATTTGAAGTCGCCATGGCCCATGCCGTCCTTGCCGGTGATCAACTTGAACAGCCAGAACACCGTCCACAGGCTCATATAGCCCGTGACCGCGCCCCACAGCGCATCGGGCAGTGTCGCCAGCAGGCCATTGCTGTTGAGGATCAGCCCCAGCCATAACAGTGGCAGCACGAGCACGTCGGGCAGCAGTTGATGCTCTGCATCGATCAGGCTCATGGCCAGTAAGCCCCAACTCAGCAGCATCACTGCGCCTGCTTGCCAGCCAAAACCGAAGTGCCAGGCAGTGACGGCCGAAATGAGTGCGCAGGCCAGTTCAGTCAACGGGTAGCGGGCGCTGACGGGCTCGCGACAATGGGCGCAGCGCCCCCTGAGCATCACGTAGCTGAGCAGCGGGATATTTTGCCAGGGGCGAATCGGTTGGTTGCACCGCGGGCAGCAGGAATTTGGGCGAATCAGGTTATAGGCAGGCCCGACAGGCGCAGTTGGCAGTCCGAGGAGTTCGTTGGCCTGGGCACGCCATTCCCGTTCAAGCATCTTCGGCAGGCGCCACACCAGCACATTGAGGAAGCTGCCGACGATCAGGCCGAGCACCAGTGCCGTTGCAACGAAGGCCCAGGGAAGCTCAGTGAGCAGCCTGCTCAAAATGCGCTTCCCAATTGGAAGACCGGCAGGTACATGGCAAGGACCAACGCGCCGACAATACCGCCCAGCACCACCATGATCAGGGGCTCCATCAGGCTGGTGAGGTTATCGACCAGGTGGTCCACATCGGCCTCGTAATGGCTCGCGACTTTTTCCAGCATGCCATCCAGCGTGCCGGACTCTTCACCGATGGCTGTCATCTGGACCGCCATGCCTGGAAACAAACCGCTGGCGGCCATGCAGTGATTCAGTTGCATGCCGGTGGAGACATCATGGCGCATACGTTCGATTGCCTGTTTGAAGGGGCCAATGCCGACGGCGCCGGCTGCCGAGCTCAAGGCCTGCACCAGCGGCACGCCTGCGGCAAAGGTAGTCGAGAGCGTACGGGCGTAGCGGGCGATGGCGGACTTCTTCAGCAGTGTGCCCGCCAGGGGCAGTTTCAACAAACCCGCTTCCAGCCTGTGACGAAAGCCTGGAGACGCCCGATGGGCCAGGCGTAGCCCGGCAGTTGTCGCGCCCAGGCTCAGTGCCACTAACCACCAGGCACGCTGCAGGAATTCGGACAAGGCAATGACCCACAGGGTAAAGCCGGGCAAGGGGCTGTCGACCCCCGCGAACAGGTTCTGGAACTGCGGCACCACATGGATCAGCAGCACCGTACTGACCAGAGTGGCAACCACCAGGATCGCGATAGGATAGGTCATGGCTTTCTTGACCCTGGCCTTGAGCCGTTGGCTTTTTTCCAAATGGATTGCCACGCGCTCCAGCAGGGTTTCCAGGGCGCCGGCTTGTTCTCCGGCGGCGATCAGGTTGCAATACAAGTCATCGAAGTAGCGCGGGTGCTTGCGCAGTGCGGCTGCCAGATTGGTGCCGGCGGCAATCTCCTGTTTCAGCCCCTTGAGCAGTTCGCGCAGCTGTTGGTTTTCGACGCTTTCACGAATGATGTCGAATGCCTGCAGCAAGGGGATGCCGGCCGTCAGCAGCGTCGCCAACTGACGAGTGAACAACGCAATATCGGCGGGCTTTATTGCAGGAGCGAGGATTGGCAGGCCCTGGGCTTGCTTGCATACGCGACCGGGGCAGATCCCTTGCCGGCGCAGTTGGGCCTTGATTGATGCAAGGTCGTGACCGGTGGTTTTTCCGCTCACCCTGCGCCCTTTGCGGTTGATGCCTTCCCAGGCGTAGATCGTCGAAGCGTCGTTCATGTCGCGGTTCCGCACACAGGTAGTGGAAGCTTTATAGCTTAGTCAGGTAACGGGCTCGGGCCTGAAGCGGCTGAGCGATAAAATGTCAGAATGTGCGTCTTGTGCGCGATTGGCCGCTCACGGATGAGTACACTGGCGCCGCTGCAAAATGCGGGGCGCAGGAAGCGCCTTGTCTTGGGCTCTATCTCTGGAGAGTGAATGTGATGCGTCAGAAAGGCTTTACCTTGATCGAACTGCTGATCGTCGTGGCGATCATCGGCATTTTGGCAACCATCGGCTTGCCCATGTACACCAAGCACCAGGCCAAGGCCAAGTTCACGGCGGGCTTGGCTGAAATCAGTGCATTGAAGGCGGGCTTCGAGGACACCCTTAACCAGGGCACCGTACCGACGCTGGCTTTGATCGGTGGCACCAGCCCCACCGCCAACTGCACTATCGACGTGACGGGTGATGTGGCCACCGGGGCCGGCTCCATCCGTTGTGAAATCCTTGATGCGCCTGCGCCCGTGCTGGGCAAGACCATCACCTTGACGCGCAGTGCCACCACGGGCTGGAAGTGTGCCACCACGGCTGACGCGCAATACGTCGCCAAGGGCTGCGGCACCGACGGAGCGTAACCTTTGCCGGGTGGTAGGCGAGTGAGTTGCCGCATGCCCGATGCGGTGCTAGCTTTAGCCCACCGCCCGTGTAGCTCAGCCGGTAGAGCAGCGCACTCGTAACGCGAAGGTCGCAGGTTCGATTCCTGTCTCGGGCACCAAGGCAACACTGTTTCAACGGCATGTTTCAACGGCATGTTTCAAAGGCAACGTTTTCAGATGATCCCAGAATGGTTCTGAAGGCCAGACAAGTCGGCACTCGTGCCCGCTTATCAATATCTGCGCGACCTTGATGACCCAGATGCATCCCCATTCCTCGATCTAAGAGAACAACATGACCACGACTGAGATGACCCAGGAAGTTCGGCACCAGGTAGCACTCGAAAAGTACCTCGAGGAGTCACCGCAGCTTAAGGAAGAGATCAAGGATTTGAGTGCTGATGACCAGCGCGACCAGATTCAGTGGGCATTCGAGGACGAAGCCGAAAGCCGGGGCTACCAACCTTGGGAGCTGACCCTCAAGTACACCTCTACACCCGAAGAGTTCGAAGCCGCGCGGCTGGCCTTGCATAAAGAGGCGGCCGAGGTGCTCGGAGTCGAGTGGGAAGAATATTGCGAGATGAACAACCTCGTGTAGTGAGCGGGCTTGCCCCGCGCTGGGGGGCGCAGCCGCCCCAATCGGGGCGCTGCGGTGTTTCAGAAGGACCG
>NZ_JBNPJV010000003.1:0-7921 GCF_050312585.1 Pseudomonas sp. R19M | reverse complement strand
CAATAAGGTGACTGGTCCACCGCCATCGGGAGCAAGCCCCCTCCCACATTTGGTTTGGTATATGAGCTTCAGGCCTTGAGCGCCAAGTCGATCAGCTCATGCAGCTCTTCAACCGGCAGTGGCGTGCTGGAAAACAGGCTGCGATACACCGTTGGCGCGGCAATCAGGTTCAGCAATCTGTCCAGTGTGGGTAACGGACCGACGGTGTCCTGGTACCGATCAAGAATAATCTGCAACTGGCCCATCAGAATGTGGGTGCAATAGTCCCTTGGGCGACTGCACTGCACGTCGCGCATCATATTGCGCCCCAGCTCCGAGCTCATTTCATCCAGGTATTGTTCGCCCCAGGCGCGCAGGTCGCCGCGCAGGCTACCGGTGTTGGCAGGTTCGCCGTCCGGGCGCAGGCGCTCCAGTGCCACATCGGCGAGCAGGGCGGACAGGTCGCCCCAGCGTCGGTAAATGGTGGATGGCGTGACGCCTGCCCGTGCCGCAATCATCGGCACGGTAACGCTGGCGCGCTCATGGGCTTCCAGCAATTCACGGGCAGCGCTGTGCACTGATTCTTGGACCCGGGCACTACGGCCTCCCGGGCGAAGGCCTTCTTTTATCGCCATGGCTAAAACCTTAACACAAAGAATTTGCTTTAAGCGCTTTCTGGTAGCACACTTCGAAAAAGCAAATTATTAGCTTTAGCGGAGCGTGCCCATGTCCAGTCCTACTTCCCATCGTTCCCGCCTGGCGTTCCTGGTGGTGACGGTGCTGACCTTTCTCGCCGCGTCCAGCGCGCCAACGCCGTTGTATCAGGTGTATCAAGACCATCTGCATTTCTCGGCGGCTGTGTTGACGATGATCTTCGGCGTGTATGCCGTGAGTCTGTTGGCAGCCTTGCTGACTGTCGGCTCGCTATCGGATTACCTGGGACGCAAGCCGGTCATTTTTGCGGCATTGATCCTGAATATGCTGGCGATGCTGCTGTTTATCAACGCTGATAGCACCGCATACCTGATTGCCGCCCGGGCGGTGCAAGGTTTCGCCACCGGCATGGCGACGGCGGTGCTGGGTGCAACCTTGCTCGACACTGACCGTGTCCGCGGCCCGATGCTCAATAGCCTTGCGCCGATGCTGGGCATGGCCAGTGGCGGCTTGGGCAGCGGACTGCTGGTGGAGTTTGCGCCACGGCCGACCCAATTGATTTATTTCGCGATGCTCGGGCTGATGACCCTGCAAGCGCTGTATGTGTGGCGCTTGCCGGAGACAGTCAGCCGCATACCGGGGGCCTTGAAGTCGCTGGCGCCGACGCTGCATGTCCCCGAACAAGCGCGCCGTGCCCTGTGGCTGGCGATGCCGCTGAATGTGGCGGTATGGGCACTGGGAGGGTTCTTTTCTTCGCTGGCGCCTTCGCTGGTGCGGGCTGCTACCGGATCGACCTCGCACCTGATTGGGGGTGGGTTGGTGGCGGTGGTGACGCTCAGTGGTGCGGTAATGATCTACAGCCTGCGCAATCGCCCGGCCGATAAAATCATGCGCCTGTCGGCTGCATTGCTGGCGACCGGGGTGGCGCTGTTGTTGGTGGCGGTGCAGAGCGCCAGCCTTTGGCTGTTCTTTGTAGCCAGTGTGATCGCCGGCTTGGGTTTTGGCGGCGGCTTCACGGGCAGTGTGCGCAGTATCGTCGGTTTGGCGTTGCCTCATGAGCGGGCAGGGCTGATGTCGGCCTTCTATGTGTTGAGCTATCTGGCGTTCTGCTTGCCGGCGTTGCTGGCCGGTAACCTGAGCCGGGAGTTTGGCTTGATCGCCACCACCGATGGCTACGGTGCCGTACTCATCGTTTTGGCCTTGGGTGCATTGGCCGGATTGCTGTTGCAGGAAACGGCGCGGGCCAAGGCTGCGGTGTAGTCAGTGTTTTATATAGGTAAAGTAGATAACAGATAGAGATATTACCCGTTATATAGATATTCGATCAGGTTCTATGATGGCTTCAACCTCCTACGAGGAAGAGGATTATCAACATGAGCTGCGCAAATACCCCAAGCTACAAACCTTTGAGTCACCTGACCCGGCCGCGGGAAGTGATTCGTCAATTCACGCCCAACTGGTTTGCCGCAACCATGGGCACCGGCGTGCTGGCACTGGCGCTGGCACAACTGCCCGTCAACGTGCCGGGCCTGTACGCCGTCGCCGAAGCGTTGTGGATGTTTACCATTGGCCTGTTTGTAGTGTTCAGTGGGTTGTACGCCGCGCGTTGGGTGATGTATTTCCAGGAGGCGCGGCGGATTTTCGGGCACTCCACGGTTTCGATGTTCTTCGGCACCATTCCCATGGGGCTGGCAACCATTCTCAACGGTTTGTTGCTGTTCGGCCTGCCGCGTTGGGGCAGTGACGTGCTGCCGTTGGCGCAGACCCTGTGGTGGTTGGACGTCGCGATGGCCCTGGCGTGCGGCGTGCTGATTCCGTTCATGATGTTTACCCGCCAGGAACACAGTATCGACCAGATGACCGCCGTCTGGCTGTTGCCGGTCGTCGCGGCTGAAGTCGCCGCAGCCAGTGGTGGCCTGCTGGCGCCGCACTTGGCCGACGCCCATGGGCAACTGGTGATGCTGGTGACCAGCTACGTATTGTGGGCATTTTCGCTGCCGGTGGCGTTCAGCATCCTGACTATCCTGATGCTGCGCATGGCGTTGCATAAACTGCCCCACGCCAACATGGCTGCGTCGAGCTGGCTGGCGCTGGGCCCTATCGGCACCGGCGCACTCGGTATGTTGCTGCTGGGCGGTGATGCGCCGGCGATCTTCGCGGCCAATGGCCTGCCCGGTGTCGGCGAGATGGCCAACGGCTTGGGCCTGGTGGCGGGCATCACGCTGTGGGGCTTCGGCTTGTGGTGGTTGCTGATTGCGGTGTTGATCACCCTGCGTTACCTGCGTGCCGGCATTCCATTCAACCTCGGCTGGTGGGGTTTCACCTTTCCGTTGGGGGTGTATGCCCTGGCCACGCTGAAGCTGGCGAGCGTGTTGCATCTGGGGTTCTTCAGTGTGTTTGGCAGTGCGCTGGTGCTGGCCTTGGCGCTGATGTGGCTGATCGTGGCCAAGCGCACCGTGCAGGGCGCCTATAAAGGTGAGCTTTTTGTTTCACCCTGCATTGCAGGAATAGGGAATAAGTAAGCGGGTTTAGGTAAAGTCGTGGCCTGTCTCTTTATAAAAGCCTTCGGCAATAAAGCCTATCAGGCCACGCAGGAACACGGACGATGAGCCACCCCTCGCAATTCACCTTGCTGCGCACGCGGCGCTTCTTGCCGTTTTTCGTCACCCAGTTGCTGGGTGCCTTCAACGACAACATCTTCAAGCAATCGCTGATCCTCGCCATTCTCTACAAACTCACCATCGACGGTGACCGCTCCATTTGGGTCAACCTCTGTGCGCTGCTGTTTATCCTGCCGTTCTTCCTGTTTTCGGCGCTGGCTGGGCAGTTTGGCGAGAAATTCAACAAGGATGCGTTGATCCGTGCGATCAAGATCGGTGAAATCGTGATCATGGCCGTGGGTGCCACGGGCTTTCTGTTCAATCATCTGGAGCTGATGCTGCTGGCGCTGTTTGCCATGGGCACGCACTCGGCGCTGTTCGGCCCGGTGAAATACTCGATCATGCCCCAGGCCCTGCATGAAGATGAGTTGGTCGGTGGCAATGGCCTGGTGGAGATGGGCACGTTCCTGGCGATCCTGGCCGGCACCATCGGCGCCGGGATCATGATGTCGTCCGCGCATTACGCGCTCGTGGTGTCAGTGGCGATCGTCGGCGTGGCTGTGCTGGGTTACCTGGCCAGCCGCAGCATTCCGCGGGCGGCGGCTTCTACGCCAGGCTTGCGGCTGAACTGGAATATCTTCAGCGAGTCCTGGGCCACCTTGCGCCTGGGCCTGGGGCAGACGCCGGCGGTGTCGCGCTCGATCGTGGGCAACTCGTGGTTCTGGTTTGTCGGGGCGATTTACCTGACGCAGATCCCGGCCTATGCGAAGGAATGGCTGTACGGCGACGAAACCGTGGTCACGCTGATTCTCACCGTGTTCTCTGTGGGTATCGCCCTCGGCTCCATGCTCTGTGAAAAACTCTCCGGGCGTAAGGTCGAAATCGGCCTGGTGCCGTTTGGCTCGTTTGGCCTGACAGTGTTTGGTTTGTTGCTGTGGTGGCACTCTGGTGGTTTCCCGCAGAACGTCCAGCCCAACGACTGGCTGGCGGTACTCGGTCATGGCCAGGCCTGGTGGGTGTTGTTCGATATTCTCGGCCTGGGCGTGTTCGGCGGTTTCTATATCGTGCCGCTGTATGCATTGATCCAGTCGCGCACCGCCGAGCACGAACGGGCGCGGGTCATCGCGGCCAACAACATCCTCAACGCGCTGTTCATGGTGGTGTCGGCGATCGTGTCGATCCTGTTGTTGAGCGTGGCCAAGCTGTCGATCCCCGAGTTGTTCCTGGTAGTGTCGCTGCTCAACATCGCGGTCAATACCTACATCTTCAGGATTGTCCCCGAGTTCACCATGCGGTTCATGATCTGGCTGCTCAGCCATTCCATGTACCGCGTCGAGCATCGCAACCTGGAAGCCATTCCGGATGAAGGCGCGGCGTTGCTGGTATGCAACCACGTGTCGTTTGTCGATGCGCTGCTGATTGGTGGCGCGGTGCGTCGGCCGATTCGCTTCGTGATGTACTACAAGATCTACCGCTTGCCGGTGCTGAACTTTATCTTCCGCACGGCAGGGGCGATTCCGATTGCGGGCCGCCATGAAGATATCCAGATCTATGAAAAAGCCTTCACGCGGATTGCCCAGTATCTAAAGGAAGGGGAGTTGGTGTGCATCTTCCCGGAAGGCAAGTTGACGGCCGATGGCGAGATGAACGAGTTCCGTGGCGGGCTGACGCGCATTCTGGAGGAGACGCCGGTGCCGGTGATTCCCATGGCGTTGCAGGGGTTGTGGGGGAGTTTTTTCAGTCGCGACCCGAACAAGGGGTTCTTTCATCGGGTCTGGTCGCGGGTGGTGCTGGTCGCGGGTGCACCGGTAGCGGTGGAGGCGGCGACGCCTGCGCGGTTGCAGGAAGTGGTGGGTGTGTTGCGAGGGAGTGTCAGGTAGTTTTGTGTGGGGTGTACCGGCCTCATCGGGAGCAAGCCCCCTCCCACAGTTTGGAATACATTCCGAGTGTGGGAGGGGGCTTGCTCCCGATGGCGGCAGTGGCCTAAGTGCTGATCTTGAGCCCAACGAGCCCGCAAATGATCAGCGCCACACTGGCCAGCCGAAACAGCGCCATGGATTCACCAAACAGGATGATCCCGGCGATCACCGTACCCACAGCTCCCACGCCGGTCCAGACCGCATAGGCGGTGCCCAATGGCAGCTCCTTCATGGCCAACCCGAGCAAGCCGAGGCTGAAGGCCATCGCGGCAATCGTCAAGGCGGTGGGTAGCGGTTTGCTGAAACCATCGGTGTACTTCAAGCCGACAGCCCAGCCGACTTCGAACAAACCCGCAAAAAACAAAATGATCCAGGACATGCTGACCTCCCATCTATTGGTGGGGTCGTCCCCTGGTTGAGCGCTGCAAAGCGTCGCGAGGTCGTCCACGCGAAGCTCGGTAGAGTGCCGAAAACGGATCGAACGATCAAGTTTTCGGTAGGGTCTCCAATACGCTGCGGTCGGCCTTTTCGCTCATGCGACGGAAATAGGTCGAGAGCAACGCTCCAGAGATATTGTGCCAGACGCTGAACAGCGCACTGGGCACCGCCGCCAGTGGTGAAAAGTGCGCACTGGCCAGCGCAGCGCCCAGCCCGGAGTTCTGCATGCCCACTTCCAGCGCCAGCGATTTGCGCTGCGCCAAGGGCAGTTTGAACAACCGGCCGGTGAAGTAACCCAGCAAGTAGCCGAAGCTGTTGTGCAACATCACCACCGCCATGATCAGCAGGCCGGACTCGGCGATCTTCGCCTGGCTCGCCGCAACCACTGCCGCGACGATGATCACGATGCTGACCACCGACACCAGCGGCAGCACCTCGACCGCATGGCGTACCCGCTCGCCCAGTACGCGCTGCGCCACCACGCCAAGCACGATGGGCAGCAGCACCACTTGCAGAATCGACCAGAACAACTCCATGAACGACACCGGCAACCAGGCCGAGGCCAGTAACCAGATCAGCGCAGGAGTGAGCAGCGGGGCGAGGAGGGTAGTGACGGCGGCGATGGCCACTGACAGCGCCAGATCGCCCCGGGCCAGCCAGGTCATCACGTTGGAGGACGTGCCGCTTGGGCAGCAGCCGACCAGGATCACCCCGACGGCTATCTCCGGCGGCAGGTGGAACGCCTGGCACAAGAGCCAGGCCACGCCGGGCATGATTACAAAGTGCGCAACCACGCCCAGTGCCACGCGCCAGGGATGGCGTGCGACCTCGGCGAAGTCTTCAAGTTTGAGGGTCAGCCCCATACCGAACATCACCAGGCCCAACAGCGGGACAATGGCGCCTTTAAGCCCGATGAACCAGCTGGGCTCCAGGAAGGCGAGCACGGCAAACAACAACACCCAGTAAGCGAAGGTATTGCCGACGAAACGGCTCAAGGCGGCGAGTGCGCGCATGGGGATGTCCTTGTTATTAGAATGCTGGGGTGGCAACCCGATCAAATGTGGGAGCTGGCTTGCCTGCGATACAGACACCTCGGTGAATCAGGTACACCCAGGTGATGCTATCGCCGGCAAGCCAGCTCCACATTGACCGTGCCCACATAAGACCCGTGTTGCTTTAGATACCTTGCGGGGTTTCTTCACCGCCCAGCGCTTCAACCAGTGCCGGCAGGAAGTCGCCAAACGTCAGCATCATCAGGGTAAAGCTGGCGTCCAGTTGCCCCAGGGCCTCGTCGCCCCCGTCCTGTTCTGCCTGGTCCTGCAGCAGGTCTTCGAACTTCAGGCGCTTGACCGTCATCTTGTCGTCGAGCATGAAGGACAGCTTGTCCTGCCACGCCAGGGCCAACTGGGTCACGACTTTGCCGGTGCTCAGGTGCAGCTGGATTTCTTCGCTGGTCAGGTCCTGGCGTTTGCAGCGCACGATGCCACCGTCTTCGTGGGTGTCACGCAGTTCGCATTCGTCGAGGACGAAGAAGTCATCGGCCGGTTTCTGGGTGGTCACCCAATCGGTCATGATCGCAGTCGGTGCGGTTTTCACCGTCAGCGGGCGTACCGGCAGGGTGCCGATCACTTCTCGCAGGGTCGACAGCAGGTCTTCGGCACGTTTCGGGCTTGCCGAGTTCACCAGGATCAGGCCCTGTTTCGGCGCGATGGCGGCGAACGTCGACGAGCGACGGATAAACGCGCGTGGCAGGAAGGCCTGGATGATTTCATCCTTGATCTGGTCGCGTTCCTTTTTGTAGACCTTGCGCATTTGCTCGGCCTCGATCTCTTCGACTTTCTCTTTGAGTGCGTCGCGTACCACGCTACCCGGCAGGATGCGTTCTTCCTTGCGCGCGGCGATCAGCAGGAAGTCACCGCTGATGTGTACCATGGGAGCGTCTTCACCTTTACCGAAAGGCGCGACGAAACCGTAGGTGGTCAACTCCTGGCTTGCACAAGGGCGCGCCAGTTTGGTGGCCATGGCCGCTTCCAACGCCTCGGCATCAACAGGCAGATCTTGGGTCAGGCGATAGATAAGCAGGTTCTTGAACCACATGGGGTGAGTCTCTCCTTTATACAAAGGGGGGCATTATTCTCTTGATAGCGTCCCAGGCCAACCCTGCCTAAGCCATTGGAAGGGCTCAAAAAAAAGATTTAAGAAAGTGCTTGCCAGACCTTGGGTCGCTCCGTAGAATGCGCGCCACACCGAAACGAAGGGTGATTAGCTCAGCTGGGAGAGCATCTGCCTTACAAGCAGAGGGTCGGCGGTTCGATCCCGTCATCACCCACC
>NZ_JBNPJV010000018.1:0-8842 GCF_050312585.1 Pseudomonas sp. R19M | reverse complement strand
GGTCCTCCTGAAATACCGCGGCGTCTTTGTTGGGGCGGCTTTGCCACCCAGCGCGGGGCAAGCCCGCTCACTACAGATGATGTGTTCTACACCCACCCTTTAACTGACTGGCATTAGGGCAGGCCCCTCCCGCATGAAATCAGGGCTGGGGCGGGTTGACCTTTTGCACCAGTTCATAGGCCCGAACCGTCGCCGGCCGTGCCTTGATGGTGTTGAACCAACGCTGCACGTGGGGGAAGTCTTCCAGGCGCTGGCTCTGCCGCTGGTAGGAAGCGATCCACGGGTAGATTGCCATGTCGGCAATGCTGTAGTCCTCGCCCGCCACAAAGGCTCGGTCGGCCAGGCGCCGGTCCAGCACGCCGTAGAGGCGGGCGGTTTCATCGACATAACGCTTGATCGCATAGGGAATCTTCTCGGCTGCGAACTGGCTGAAATGATGATTCTGCCCTGCCATCGGCCCGAGTCCGCCCATTTGCCAGAACAACCACTGCAAGGTTTCCTGACGGCCGCGTAGATCACGGGGAATGAACTGGCCGGTTTTTTCCGCGAGGTACAGCAGGATGGCGCCCGATTCAAACAGCGAAAGCGGCGCGCCACCGTCGGTCGGGGTGTGATCGACGATGGCGGGGATGCGGTTGTTGGGAGCGATCTTCAAGAAGTCCGGCTTGAACTGCTCGCCCTGGCCGATGTTGATCGGGTGCACCGTGTAGGGCAGGCCGGCTTCTTCCAGGAACAACGAGACTTTGTGGCCGTTGGGGGTAGTCCAGTAATACAGGTCGATCATGAAGCTCTCCAAAAAGTGGTGATGCTTGAGCGAATGCTTGTAGGTATAGGTAACGTTCGGTGTACGAAAACTCAATGAAACATTTGCGCATATCCTTAGAGAGTTTTCACACTGCGCTGTCCACCAACACTTGCAACGACTGCTGCGAACAGCGCTCGATGCGCGCCTGCACGCCATACACCTCGGCGAACATCAGTGGGTCCAACACCTGATCTGCTGCGCCGCTGGCGTATAACCGACCCTGGCGGAGCACGGCGATATGGTCGGCGAAGCGTGCGGCAAGGTTGATGTCGTGCAGCACCACCACCGCGATCAACTGGTGTTCGCGCACCAGCCCACGCACGCAGTCCATGACTTTCAATTGGTAGTTGAGGTCGAGGGCGCTGGTGGGTTCGTCGAGCAACATGACCTGGGGGCGACGGGCGATGAGCTGGGCGAGGCTGACCAATTGGCGCTGGCCGCCGGACAACGTGCTCAACCACTGATCGGCCAAATGCGCGATACCGATGCGCCGTAGCGCCTCGAAAGCCTCGCGCAGGCAGGCTTCGCTGGACAGGGGAATGCCGTCCACACGCGCCACGCGCAGGGCTGCGATTACGCTTTCCATCACGCTGAGGCTCAGGCCCGGTGGCAGGTTTTGCGGCATGTAGGTCACCCGACGGGCGCGCTCGCCCACGGACATGGCCGACAGGTCGAGGTCGCCCAGGCGTACGACACCGTGCATCTTTTCCAGCCCGGCCACGGCCCGCAGCAATGTCGATTTGCCCGCACCGTTGGGGCCGATCAAGGCGGTCAGGCTGCCGTGGGGCAAGGTGGGCAAACTGAGGTCATGCACAATCTGCCGACGCCCGTAGCTGACATTGGCGTGCTGTACGGTTAGACCTTCACTCATAACTGCCTCCCGCGCTTGAACACCAACACCACGAAAATCGGCACACCCACCAGGGCGGTGACGATGCCCACCGGTACGATCACGCCGGGCATGAGCCATTTACTGGCGATCGACGACAGCGACAGCAACAAGGCGCCGGTCAAGGCGCTGGCGGGCAGCAGGAAGCGTTGGTCTTCGCCGACCAGAATCCGTGCGATATGCGGGCCGACCAGGCCGATAAAGCCGATGGTGCCGACAAACGCCACGGCGGTGGCCGACAGCAGGCTGATGCGCAGCAGCGAGAAAAACCGTAGGCGTTTCACGTCCACGCCGAAGCTTTGTGCACGGTCTTCGCCCATGCGCAGCAGGGTCAGGCGCGGGGCGGCGGCGAAGGAGAACGGCAACACCAGCGCCACCACCAGCGCCAGGATGCCGAGTTTGTCCCAGTTGGCCCGGGTCACGCTGCCCAGGGTCCAGAACACCAGTTGTTGCAGCACGTCTTCGGTGGCGACCAGCTGCAGCAAGGCCACCACGGCGTTACAACTGAACACCAGCGAGATGCCGAACAACACCAGGCTTTCAACACCGGCCCCGCGCAGGCGTGACATGGCTTGCAGCAGAAATACCGAGGCGGCGGCGAAGATGAAGGCCGAGATGGAAATCGCCGTATTGGCCGACACCCACACCGTGGTCACCGGAAACACGATGACCAACGATGCTCCCAGCGCCGCCGCCGAGGACACGCCCAGGGTAAATGGGCTGGCCAGCGGGTTGTTCAGGATGGCCTGCATCTCGGCTCCGGCCAGGGACAACGCGCAACCGACCAATACCGCCATCAGTGCGTAGGGCAGGCGCACGTTCCAGATGATCACTTGATCGGTGGCGCTCAAGTGGGACGGGTGCAGGATGCCATCCAGCAGGGCCAGCAGGCCCATACCCGACGGACCGCTCGCCAAGTCCACCAGAATCGCGCAGGCCAGCGCCGTACCGAGCAGCGCCAACAGCCAGGCGCGCCGTGCCAGCAGACGGCGATAGCCATGAGTGGCGCTGGCGAGGTCAAGGGTTTGAGTGGTCATGGGGCTCACACACTATTGAACATGATGAAAGTCCAACGGTGGGAGGGGGCTTGCGCCCGATGGCGGTGTGTCAGTGAACGAGTCTTTGGCTGACACACCGCCATCGGGAGCAAGCCCCCTCCCACAATGGTTACTGGGTTTCTACCGAGGTTTTTGCGTCGATCCAGTAGGCGCCTTGCAGTGGCATCTTCAGGAACTGCTGGTTGATCTGGTCCATGGTCGCGTGCGGGTCGAGCTTGGCGAACAACGCTGGATGAATCCATTTGGCCAGGGCTTCAATGGCCAGCAGGTTGTACGGCGAGTTGTAGAAGTCATGCCACAGGCCGTGGGCATTGCCCTCGCGGATGGCCCGCAGGTTGGCGAATTCCGGGCGCGCCAATACGCGTTCGAGCCCCGCGCGTGCTTCGTCATGGCTTACGCCCGCACCCAGGATCAGGCCAGGCTGGCGGTTGCCGGTGGCGATATACACATCCGGGTCCGCCTTGAGGGCATATTCCACACTGATATCGCCCAGTGCGCCCTGCACCACGCCGGCGGCGATATTGCGTCCGCCGACCAAGCTGATCAGCTCGCCCATGCCGCTCTTGCCGGTGGTATGCCCTGGTGCCTGCCACACGCCGGCCAGCAACTCGAGGAAGACGCTGGGGCGTGGGCCGGCGGGCAGGGTGGCGACGGCATCGGTGATGGCCTTGAGGTGCTGATCATAAAAATTCAGGAACGCTTGCGCCTGGGGCTCACGGCCAAGGGCTTGGCCCAGAGCGGTCATGCTGGTGTGCGTGCCTTGGACCGGGTTGAGGCGAAAGTCGACGAACACCACCGGTATGCCGGCCTTGGCCAGTACATCCGCCACTGGGCTGTGCTCGGTGGGGCCGTGCCCGGAGATGCTGAACACCGCCAGGTCGGGTTTGAGCGAAAGAATTTCCTCGGCGCTGACGCTCTGCTCTGAGGCTTGCCCGATCAACGGGATGTTTTTAACTGATGGAAACTTCGCGACATAGGCGTTGTAGGTGTGCTGGTCGAGCAGGCGCAGGTCATTCTGCCAGCCCACGATGCGCTGGAATGGCGCGTCCTGGTCGAGCAAGGCAAAGGCTGAAATCAGCCGGCCTTCGCCGAGCACCACGCGCTGGACGTCATCCTTCACCTCGACCTTGCGGCCGAGCACGTCAGTGACTTCATGGGCGGCGGCGGTTTCGGCGTGGCCGAAGAGCAGCGCGGCGCACAACACGCCGAGTTTGAACAGGTGGCGGGGCTGCAACATGGCAAGGGCTCCTGGAAGGGGAAAGTCAGAATTCATAATCAACACTGGCGGTGAGGGTGCGCCCGGCGCCCGGGATGCCGTAGAGCTGGAAGCCGTCGAGGGAGGCGCCGACCTGGCTGTAATAGAACGTGTTGAACAGGTTGTTGAGGTTGAGGTTGACCGTGGTGTCCTTGTTCACCTTGTATTGCGCCGCCAGGTTACTCAGCCAGTAACCGGGCGCTTTCTCGTGGTCGCGGGTGTAGATCGCATACACCCCGGACGGGCCATTGGCGTAGCTGCTGTTGTTGTTCAAACCGCCGACGTACTGGTTGTCGCTGTAGCGGCGCCGGCCCACGTATTGCTCGCCGAAGCTCAGGCTCAGGGCGTCGTTGACGGCGTAGGTGGTCCACAGGTTGGCGGTCAGGTCGGGGACGTTCTTGGCTTCGGCGCCTTTGTTGATGCCTTTGGTCTGGGTGCTCTTGAGCGCCGAGAAGCCGGCATACGCAGTCCAGCGCGGAGTGATATTGCCTTGCAGGCCTAGTTCTATGCCGTCCATGCGCTTGGCGGGCAGGGCGCGCACCGGGGCCGATTCGCCGTCCTGGTATTCCCAGGCGTTGTCCAGTTCGGTGCGAAAAATCGCTGCCGTCACATTGAGCAGGTCGTGGGCAATGTCCCACTTGGTGCCTATTTCATAGGTTTTCGACTTGGCCGGGCTGTAGTTGCGGGTGCTGGCTGCGCCGTAGATCTGGTTGTTGGTGGAGGCTCCCAGCGCCGAAGGTTGCGCGGCCTCGCTGTAGGATACGTAGACGCTGGCGTTAGGCACCGGCTTGTAAACCGCCCCGACCCGGCCGCTGACGGCACCGTCGGTGCTGCTGATCGTGGCCTGATCGCGTTGGCGGGTCTGGGCGCGCCAATGGTCGTAGCGCAGCGAACCCAGAACTTGCCACTGTTCATTGAGGGTGACGGTGTCACCCAGGTAGGCACCGGCATTGTCGATCACCGAACGTGGGTCGCCTTCGCCCTTGGTGACGTAGCTGCTGGCAAAGCTATGGCTGGGGTTGTTCATGTCGAAGAAAAGGTCGCCGGCCGGCACCTCGGCGTTGCGTTTCAGGCCGCCGTAGGTCTCGTGATAGAACTCCAGGCCCGATACCACGGCGTGTTGCAGGCTGCCGGTGTTGAACGTGAAGCTGAAGTCGGTCTGGTTATCCAGGATGGTGTAGCGCTTGGACAAACCGAAGTCGCTGCCGCGCAGGATGCTGTAGTCGGTGTTGCTGTTGTTCAAGTAGTCGGTGTAAGCATTGACCGTGCTGCCCGGTACCTGGCTGATCGGGCCTGCGCCGGTATAGCCCAAGGTTGCACAGCGAGTGCCGGTGCAGGTCTTTTTAGCGTTGGCATCGGCGGCGAAGAAGCGCGCCGGGGAGAGTACTGCGAAGTTGTCGCTGCGCTCCCAGCGTGTCTGGTTGCGCAGGTTGGCGTCGTGCCAGTCCAAGTCGTGTTCGAAGCGGGCGGTCAGCGAGGTGGTTTCGTTCTCTTGGGTATACAGGCTGGAGTCACCGTACCAGTTGGAGCGTTTCACCCCGGGCATGCGGTGGCCGTCGGTGCCACGCTGGATCGGCACGCCACCGTCGGGAGTGTTGGTGTCTTTCTGGTAGAAGGTGTCGACGAAAAAGCGCGTGTCGGTACCCAGGCCGAAACCGAAGGACGTTGCGATCCCCCAGCGGTCGTAGTCCACGTCGTCGCGTTCGGCGACCTGGTTGTAGTGTTTCATCAGGTTGATGCGTACCGCGCTGGTATCGGTCAGCTGCTTATTGAGGTCGGCGGTGAGGCGACGGTAGCTGTCGGTGCCGATTCCGGCCGAGACTTTATTGACGTCGCCCAAGTGCGCTTCTTTACTGACCAGGTTGACGCTGCCGCCCACGGCGGAAACCCCGGACTCGATGGAGCCGGTGCCCTTGAACACTTCGGCCTGTTGCAGGTTGAAGGTGTCGGTGCGGGTCGACATGCCCGCGTCGCGCACGCCGTCGACGGTCAGGCTCTGCTCCGAGGAAAACCCCCGGATTGAAAACAGATCGCCCCAGCCCAGGTTGCCTTCACCGGACATGAACGTAATGCCCGGCACGTTGCGCAGCACTTCCTGCAGGGTTTGCGCGTTCTGCTCCTTGAGCACCTGCTGCGGCACGATGGTCACGCTTTGCGGCGCGTCCAGCAGTGGCTGGCTGATCTTGGCGGAGGTGACCCGGTCCACCTTGAAGGTCGAGGAGGCTTCGCCGTCGACCTTGATTTGCGGCAGGTTCAATACCGAATCCTGGGGTGTTGCGGCGGTTGTATCGGCCCACGCCGTCGGCGTGACACCGCCGGCGGCCAGCAGGCCGAACATCGGTGCGAGGGTTGAGTGCAAAGGGTGACGCTGGGGAGTAGGCAAAGTCATTCAAAGCGGCCCGAACTAAATTACAATTAATCTCATTTAGATTCGGTAGTCTAAAGACCGCTTCCCGATGCGGGACCGTGGCTTTGTATCGCTGATGCGCGATTATTGCTGCCCACAACATTCCATTACATTTGCGTGTGCGGCCGGCTGAACTTTCGGCTATTTCCTGCGCTTTGAGTATTTTCGGACTGACTGCCCATGGCCAAGCAAGACCACCTACTAATCGTTGATGACGACCCGCAGATCCGCCAGCTGCTTTGCGAGTACCTCAGCGACGCCGGTTTCCAGGTGTCCACGGCCGCCGATGGCAAGGAAATGCGCCGTCGCCTGGCGCTGAGTGTCATCGACTTGATCGTGCTCGACCTGATGCTGCCCGGTGAAGACGGCCTGAGCCTGTGTCGCGAACTGCGGGTGAGCTCCAACACGCCGGTGGTCATGCTCACCGCCAAGGGCTCGTTGATCGACCGCATCGTCGGCCTGGAAATCGGCGCCGATGACTATCTGCCCAAGCCGTTCGACCCCCGTGAGTTGTTGGTGCGGATCAAGGTGGTGTTGCGTCGGGTGCAGAGCTTCCCGGATCGTGCGCGCCTGGATGAGGCGCCGAGCATTCGTTTCGCCGGCTGGCAGCTCGACACGCGGGCGCGGCAATTGTTGTCGCCGCAGGGCGTGGTGGTGAGCCTGGGCAATTCGGACTACCGCGTGTTGCGTCTGCTGTTGCAGCACCCCAATCGTCCATTGAGCCGCGACTTCCTGCTCAACCATGTGTTCGACAAGGACAGTACGCCGTTCGACCGTTCTATCGATGTGTGCGTCAGCCGCCTGCGCTCGCAATTGCCGGCGGGGTTGATCAAGACCGTGCGCAACGAGGGTTACATGCTCACCGCCGAAGATGTGGTATTGGAGTCTTGAGGCTGCTGCCGCGCTCGTTGTTCGGACGGCTGGTGCTGATTCTGGTCAGCGGCATGCTCGCGGCCCAGGCCCTGACCAGTAGCATCTGGTACGACCGGCGCCACGGCCAGGTGCTGGAAATCCCGGCGCGGCTGATCGCGACGCGGTTGGCGGATGTGGTGCGCCTGGTGCATAGAGACCCGCCGCAGGCCGATCAACTGGTCCAGTTGTTCGACAGCCCGCACTTTCATCTCACGCTCAGCGAGCATGCCAGCGATACGGTCAGCACCCTGACCGACAGCGACTTGCCCACCGAACGCTTGATCAAGAAAGTCCTGTCGGAAAAAACCGGCTATGCCCCGACCCTGAATCTGCTACGCCTGTCGCTGGTCGATGGTGACGGGCAAACGGCGGGGCTTTCCACGCTGCTCGGTTCCCGGCCGGTGGTGGGGCAGTTTCTGATCGACCTGCGCCTGCCCGATGGGCGCTGGTTGCAAGTGGACGCCAGCGAGGAACAAGGCTGGACGAGCACATCGCCCCTGGACCTGCTGTTCGACTACGTGATGCGTATCTATTTGCTGCGGGTAGTGGTGCTGGTCGTGATCGCCCTGGTGGCGGTACGCCTGGCGATCCGCCCGCTCAATGCATTGGCCAAGGCCGCCGAAGCGCTGGGCCGCGACATCCAGCGGCCGCCGTTATCGCTGGATGGCCCGACGGAAGTGCGTCGGGCGGCCCAGGCCTTCAACGCCATGCAGCAACGCCTGATTGCCAATATCGCCGAACGCACGCGCTTTCTCGCGGCCATTTCCCACGACTTGCGTTCGCCGATCACACGTCTGCGCCTGCGCACGGAAATGCTCGACGACACTCGCACCCGGGAGCGTTTTCGCGCTGACTTGGAAGAAATGGAGCACATGGTGGCCAGTACCCTGGATTTCGTCAGCAGCGGCGAAATCAACGAGGCGCGGCAGAACATCGACATCAATGCGTTGCTGCAAAGCTTGCAGGCGGACCTGCAGGATGTGGGGGAAAGCGTGACCCTTGAAGGCCGTGCGAAACAGCCACTGCCCGGTTATGCCCGCAGCCTGAAGCGCTGTGTGCAGAACCTGCTGGAAAACGCCGTGCGCTATGGCCAAGAGGTGGTGGTACGGGTCGAGGACCAGGCGGACAGCTTGAAGATCATCATTCGCGACCGTGGGCCGGGAATTCCCGAGGAGCAACTGGCACAGGTGATGGAGCCGTTCTATCGCGTGGAAGGCTCACGCAATGCCCAAACCGGTGGCTATGGGTTGGGATTGAGCATTGCGCACACGATTGCTCGGGCGCATGAGGGGCGGTTGAGCTTGAAAAACCGCGAGGGCGGGGGGCTTGAAGTGGAACTGCTATTTCAGCGCAAATCCTGAAATTCGGCATGCGACCAAATCTGTGGGAGGGGGCAAGCCCTAATGCCTGTCAGTTAAGAGAACCTGCCGCGACCAAACTCTGTAGTGAGCGGGCTTGCCCCGCGCTGGGTGGCGAAGCCGCCCCAAACCCAGGCACCTCGGTCCTCCTGAAATAC
>NZ_JBNPJV010000066.1:0-9015 GCF_050312585.1 Pseudomonas sp. R19M | reverse complement strand
GGTGGTGCAGTCAGCAAATCATTGACTGACCCACCGCTATCGGGAGCAAGCCCCCTCCCACCAAGCCCCCTCCCACATAGTCCTCTGTGTTCTTCAGGTATTGAATAACCCACCCATTATTTTCAGGCGCTTTTTATAGACCCGCCGCGCCTCCAACGCCTCCTCCAAAGTCACCGCGATAAACCCCGCACGCTGGTTCGGCTGCATCTGCCCGATCAGATCCAGGTCGGCGCTGATCACCGTGCCGATCATCGCGTAGCCGCCACCCGATACCGCATCCCGATGCAGCACAATCGGCTCCAGCCCGGCCGGCACCTGGATCGAGCCAATCGGGTAGCAACTGTCGACGATATTGGACGGATCCGACCCGGCACCAAACGGTTGCTCCCTGGGTTGAAAGCTCAACGCACTACCGCCCTTGAATCGGTAGCCGATACGGTCCGCCTCGGACCCGACTGTCCAGGGTTCGGCAAAGAAGCTGCTTTTCGCCGCGTCGGCCAACCGCTCGTAATACAACCCCGGCACCACCCGTAACGTCACATCACCGCCGACCGACCGCCGCAGGGCCATCGGCAGACTATTGCCCGCCCGCCCCCGCCCACTGGCCTCGCCGATCGGCAGTTCATCGCCTTCCTGCAAACGTCGCCCGGCAAACCCACCGAGCCCGCCAAGGGTGTAGGTCGAGCGGCTGCCGAGCACCAGCGGCACATCAATGCCCCCGGCCACGGCCAGATAAGTACGTGCGCCCGCCTTGGGAAACTCAAAGCGCAACACCTGCCCGGCACGGACCTGGAACGCAGTGTCCTGATGCACCACTTCGCCATCCAGGCGCGGCGACATCAGCGCGCCGCTGAGCGCCACCAGCGCGTCCTGTTGAAACTCAAGCTGCGGGCCGATCAACGTGCACTCCAGGCCCGCCGCACCGATCGGGTTGCCCACCAGGTGGTTGGCCGCACTCAACGCATACTGGTCCAGCGCACCCGACGGGGGGATGCCCAAGTGGTAATAACCTTCACGCCCCAGGTCCTGCACTGAGGTAGCCAGGCCGGGTTTGAGCACCTTGATCATGCCAGTGCCTCCTGCAGGGTTTTCGGGTAGCCGATGGGGTCGGCGAGAAATGCGTCGAGGGAAAATTCCACTGGGCGAATGCGCAGGTCGAAACGGCCGGCCTCGACCTCGGCGACGGCCAAGTCGTAGGCCTCGCGGTCCAGGGGCTTGAACTGCACGATGTCACCCGGCCGGAAGAACACCATGTGCTCCTTGAGATAGGCCAACTGCTGCGCCGGGTCATAGATGGGGGCCGGGGTCACGCCGAACATCTGGTAACCGCCGGCGCCGCGCACCGAGTAGATGCAGCCAAAGCATCCGCCATGGCCCAGGGTCAGCTTCGGCGTGTCGGTGCGTGGGCGCAGGTACTTGGGCACCTGCAATTGGCGCTCGCGCTCGACCATCTGGAACATGAACGGCAACCCCGCGACAAACCCCACCATCGACACAAACCACGGTGCGCCACTGTGCGCGGCGATAAACGCGGCCACATCGGCCAGGCCATTGATGCGGGCGGCGTACTCCAGATCGGTGCTGCCGGGGTCTTGATGGCGGTCGCGAAAACGCATCAGGGTTTCATGGGTCCAGGGGTCGTTGTAGAGCACCGGGATTTCGATGATGCGCGTGTGCAAGGTGCGTTCGGCCACCGCCTGGGCTTCGGCGCTCTGCACCGCGTCAAGCAGCACATGGGGCGCGATGCGGTCAGGGTCGAAGCGGATCTGGAACGACGCATTGGCCAGGCACACATCCAGCACGCCTTCCAGGGCCAGGCGTTCAACGGCGCGGGTCACCGCCATGCCTTTGAAAAATGCCTGCAGGGACATGCTGTCGCTGACCTCGGCAAACAGGTGTTCATCACCGCCGAAGCTGTAGCGGATGGGGGACGTTTCAGCCATGTCTGTTCCTCTTGGAATCATTGTAGAAAGGCAGGCAAAAAATAATCGGGCGTTTTTTATTGTGGCGTTCTGACGATGATGCCCGCCTCGTCCAAGGCTTCACGGGTGGCTTCCACCAGTTCCAGCGCACCCGGGGTGTCGCTGTGCAGGCAGATCGAATCGAACTCGATAAACAGATCCTCACCTTCTACGGTACGCACCAGGTTGGTCTGACAGGCACGCAGGACGCGTGCCGCGACCGTTGCAGGATCGAGCGCACGCACCTGGCGGGTAAATACGATGGAGCCGCTCAAGTCGTATTCACGATCGGCATAAAACTCGCGCACCACCGGTTGCCCCAACTCCTTGGCCACTCGCCAGATCACCGAATTGGGCATGCAATACAACCGCAACGTCGGCTCGATGATTTGCAGGTTCTGCACCAGCAGCCGCGCCGCGGCTTCGTCGCGGGCCAGGTGCATATAAAGCGCGCCATGGGGCTTGATGTGTTGCAGCGTCAACCCTTGGGCACGAGCCATTTCGCGCAGGGCGCCGAGTTGGTAGAGCATGTCATCCACCAGCTCCTGGGCCGGTGCGTTGATATGCCGGCGACCGAAACCCACCAGGTCGCGAAAACCCGGATGGGCACCGATGGCAACGCCCAGTTGCTTGGCACGCTCGACCGTACGGCGCATGGTGCCGGGGTCGCCGGCGTGAAAGCCGGTGGCGATATTCGCCGAGCTGATATAGGCCATCAACTGCGCATCGACACCGTCGCCAATGGTCCAGGGGCCGAAGCTTTCGCCCATGTCCGAGTTTAAATCCACTGCCTGCATCGGGGTCGCTCCGCCAAAAGATGATGGCTGAAAGTAGGCTGTGTCTTGACCCCTTGGGAAGATCTATTATCAGATGGCTAATCTTCTGAAAAACAGATAGCTCACTGCATTGGAGTGGCAGATGTCCCTGACCTTGCGCCAAGTCCGCTACTTCGTGGCCACCGCCGAAATCGGCCAGATTTCCCAGGCGGCGATTCACCTGAACATCTCCCAGTCGGCCGTGACCACCGCAATCAAGGAACTGGAGGCCATGCTTGGCGTGCAGTTGTTCGTGCGCTCGGCCCAGGGCATGAACCTGACCGACGCCGGCCGGCATTTTCTCAACCGCGCCTACGTGATCCTGCGCAGTGTCGACGACGCGCTGAACAGCCCCTTGCCCGACTACCGCGCCAGCGGTGTGCTGCGCGTAGCCGCCAGCTACACGGTGCTGGGTTATTTCCTGCCCCACCACCTGCAACGCATGGAACACTGGCACCCGGACGTCAGCATCGAGGTCTTCGAGCAGGAGCGCCAGGCCATCGAACAGGGCCTGCTCGATGGCCAGTTCGATATGGCCGTGGTGCTCACCGCCAACCTCACCCATGCCGATATCGTCTCTGAAACCCTGTTCAACTCGGAACGCCGCCTGTGGCTGCCCAGCCATCACCCGCTGTGCGAACGCAGTGCCGTAAGCCTGGCGGATGTGGCGCAGGAACCCTACATTCTGCTCACCGTCGACGAGGCCGAACACAGCGCCATGCGCTATTGGGAACAGGCCCGGCAAACGCCCAAGGTGCGGCTGCGCACCAGTTCGGTGGAGGCGGTGCGCAGCATGGTCGCCAACGGCAGCGGTGTGGCGATCCTGTCAGACCTGGTCCACCGGCCGTGGTCCCTGGAAGGCAAGCGCATCGAAACCCTGACCGTCACCGACCCGGTCACGCCCATGAGCGTGGGCCTGGCCTGGCACCGCGAGCGTGCCTTCACCCCGCCGATGCAGGCATTCCGCGATTACTTCCACGACGCCTTCCTGGCACCGCAGCAATTATCGGCACGTCGTTAATACCGGGCTTGCAGGATGGCCGCCAGCCAATCCATGAACACCCGCACGCGCAACGGCAGATGACGCTGGCCGGCGTACAGCAAGGACACGTCCAACGGTGGCGCCGGGTAATCCGGCAGCACCGCCACCAGCTCTCCACTGGCCAATAACTCTTCAATACCGAGGCGCGGCATCTGGATGATGCCGAATCCGCCCAGGCAGGCGGCCTGATACGCATCGGTGCTGTTGACGGTGACGCGCCCGGCCATCGCCACGCGCTCCACCTTGTGGCCCTGCTGATATTCAAACCCTGCCGAGCGTGCGCCCAAGGGCCTCACGTAATGCACCAATTGATGCTCGGCCAGGTCAGCCAGGGTCGTGGGCATGCCATAACGTTGCAGGTAGGCGGGGCTGACGCAGTTGACCATCGGCATGCTGCACACGCGGCGTGCGACCACGGTTTGGTCGGGTTGCGCGCCGACACGCAACACACAATCGAAACCTTCGGCAATCAGGTCGACCTGGCGGTCCGTACTGCTGATTTCCATCTCGATCAGTGGATGGCGCTCCAGGAATGCGGGCAGGTGCGGCAAGAGCATGTCCCGCGCCAGCACGTTGGGCAGGTCCACGCGGATACGCCCGGCCAGTTGGGTTTCATCCTGGCGGAACAAGCCTTCCAGCTCCTCCATATGGGCCAGCAGGTCCTTGCTGCGTTCATACAAGACTCGGCCGTCCTGGGTCGCCTGCACCTTGCGCGTGGTGCGCTGTAACAAACGTGCGCCGAGCAGTTCCTCCAGTGCCTGCACATGTTCGGAGACGGTGGAGCGCGGCAGGCCGAGGCTGTCGCCGGCCTGAGTGAAACTCGACAGTTCAGTCACACGCACGAAGGTGCGCAGCAGCTCAAGTTTGTTCATGGGATTGTTCGCCTTATCCGGCCAGTGATTCCGGTATAGCGCTGTTTATCACGTTATGAACGGACAAATACACTTCCTCTCACTGATCACCTGAGAGGACATCACCATGACCCGTAAAATCGCACTGATTACCGGCGCCAGCCGCGGCCTGGGCAAAAGCGCCGCGCTGCACCTGGCCGCACAAGGCATCGACATCATCGGCACCTACCATAGCGCCACCGCCGAAGCCCAAGCGGTGGTCGAGCAGGTTCAAGCCTTGGGCGGCCGTGCCGTCATGCTGCAACTGGATGTCAGCCGCAGCGACAGGTTCGAGGGCTTCGTCGGCGAAATCACCAGCGTGCTCAAAGATGTTTTCGCACAGGATCACTTCGATTTTCTGATCAACAACGCCGGCATCGGCGCCCACGCCAGTTTTGCCGAGACCACCGAGGCACAGTTCGATCAGTTGGTGGCAATCCAATTCAAGGGGCCGTTTTTCCTGACCCAGAAACTGCTGCCGCTGATCCGCGATGGTGGCCGTATCATCAATATCTCCAGCGGCCTGGCGCGGTTCAGCCTGCCGGGGTATGCGGCGTATGCCGCCATGAAAGGCGCGATGGAAGTTCTCACCCGCTATCAAGCCAAGGAATTGGGCGGGCGTGGCATCAGCGTGAATGTCCTGGCGCCCGGCGCCATCGAAACCGATTTCGGCGGTGGCGCCGTGCGCGACAATCAGGCGCTGAATGCGATGGTCGCCCAAAACACGGCCCTGGGCCGCGCCGGCCTGCCGGACGATATCGGCGGGGCCATTGCCAGCTTGCTGGCCGATGGCAGCCACTGGATCACCGGCCAACGTATCGAAGCCTCGGGCGGCATGTTTCTGTAAGGTTCAAACGCCGCTGCGTTGCACCCACTCGCCAAGCACCGTGCCCAGTTCGACCGTGCCTTGGCGAGGGGTGCCTTCGAATTCGATCCAGCCTTCGTTAAAGCCGTTGATCATCTGAATCCGCGGTAGCGGGTTGCGCATGCCTTGGCCGTTGAACAGTGCATGCCAGGTCGCCTGGGGAACCGCTTCTACATCGACCGGTTTGCCGAGCACGCGGGCGAATTCGGCGGCCAGTTGGTACGGGGTGATGCGCTGCGGGCCTTCCAGTTCCACGATACGCGGGCTGGGTGCCAGCAGCAGTTCAGCCGCCACGCGTCCGACATCCGCCGTGGCAACCATCGGCACCGGTTTGTCCAAAGGTTGCAGGAAACTTGAGATCCGCCCTGCCACCGCCGCCTCGACATCCCACGATGCATTTTCCATGAACCAACCGGGGCGCAAAAACGTCACCGGCAACTCCAGGCTGCCCACCGCTTCCTCCAGCAGGTGCAGTTGGTTGAGCAGGTTCGGTTGCATGGCCTGGGCGCCGATGGTGGACAGGCATACCACCTTGCCAGGGCGTGCGCACGCCAGGGCCTGACGGATGTTTTCCACCACCCGGCGGGTTTCCGGAAAGCCCGGCGATGGGTCGAAATTCGACGGCAGCATGATGAACACGCCCGTCACCCCGGCGAAGGCTTCCGCCATGGCTTGCGGGTCATCCACCTCCGCCACGGCCACCTCACAGCCGCGCGCGGCCCAACTGACGCCCTTGTCGGCGCTGCGCACTACGGCGCGTACCGGCTGCCCAGCGGCGAGCAGTGTGCGGGCAACGGCTCCGCCGACTTTTCCAGTGATACCTGTGACTGCATACATCAGTGTTCTCCCCTGCAAAGGCGACTCGTGTCGCGATGGGGAAATTATCCTGCGCAACCGTAGGATTCTTCGATAGCATCAGTGTCATTGCATACCTGACGGAAAATCATCAATGAGCTTTGATCCGAGCCTGGCCGGTGGCATGGGCGTGTTGGCGGCGGTGGTCGACAGCGGCAGCTTCGCACGCGCTGCCGACAGCCTGGACATGACGGCCTCCGGTGTCAGCCGGGCGATTTCGCGCTTGGAGAAACGCCTGGGTATTCGCCTGTTCGACCGCACGACACGGTCGGTGCAATTGACCGATGAAGGGCGACGTTTCTATCAACACATCGCGCCTCTGCTGGCGGGCCTGGAAGAGGCGGCCAGTTCGGCGGCCGACAGCGCCCTGACCGTGCGCGGGCGCCTGCGGGTCAATATCGACCCGTATTTTTCGCGGCTGGTGCTGGGCCCAGTGCTGGGTGACTTCATGCGCCGCTACCCGCAATTGCAGTTGGACCTGCACACCCGCGACCAACTCGGCGACCTGGTGGCCGACGGTTTCGACCTGGCGGTTCGCTTCGGCATCCCGCAATCCTCCTCGCTGATCGCCCGTCAGTTGATGGAGGTGCGGGTGCTCACCGTCGCCGCCCCCGCTTACCTTGAACAGTACGGCCGACCTGCCGTGCCCCAGGATCTGGAACACGGCCATATGTGCCTGGATTTTCGCGACTCACAAACCGGTCGCCCATTTGCCTGGGAATTCCACCGCCCCGGCGAGCGACTGACCGTGCGTACCGATGGTCGCTTGGTGGTCAACGATGCCAGCACGTTATACAGCGTGTGCGAGCACGGCCACGCGGTGGCCCAGATGCTCGACCTGGGCCTGGCCCCGGCGCTCAAGGCCGGCAGTCTGGTGGAGTTGTTTCCCGACTGGCCTGACGAGCGTTTTCCACTGTATGCCTACTATCCTTCGCGGCATTTGCCCGCCGCCAAGGTGCGGGCATTCCTGGACTTTGTCGGCTCGCTTACCTGTCTGTAGACGCTCGCTTGTTGTGGCGAGCAAGCTTGCTTGCGCTGGGGTGCGAAGCGCCCCTGAAAGCGGGCGCCAGCTGCGCTGTCGTACGGGAGCAAGCTCCCTCGCCACAGCATGCTAGCTCCTACATGGGATAGCGTTTTTGTTGCGGATTTTTTCCCGAATGACGTCATACCCCCAGTGATACACATAGGTGTACGGCAGGAAGAACAGCAGTACGCCGATGTCGAGCATGAACGCCTGCATCAGGCTGATATTCAGCCATACCGCGATCAACGGCACCGCGACGATAATCAACCCGCCCTCAAACAACAGCGCGTGCAACACCCGCGTCCATGCGCCGCCGGCCAATTGCAGGCGAACCTTCAGGCGGTCGAACAGGCTGTTGAAAATGATGTTCCAGGTCAGCGCCAACAGGCTCAGCCCGAGGGTCACCGCGCCCATTTCCAGGGCCGGCCGGCCGGTGATCCACACCAGCAGCGGTGTGCAGATCAACAAGGCCAGGCCCTCAAAACCCAGGGCTTGACCGATACGTTCAGTAATCGACTTGGTAGGGTGCATAACCTGCGCTCCGTGAATGGCGATGGTTGCGATAATCCCGCATCGAACCGATACTTCATAACCAGTAACCATCGATAAAGGCGATAGTCATGGCCTCCAATGAAGTGCTGCAGGCGTTTGTGCAAGCGGCCACCCAAGGCTCGTTCTCCGCTGCGGCGCGCAAGCTGGGCAAGAGCCAGTCCACCGTCAGCGCGGCGGTCGCGAGCCTGGAGATTGATCTGGATGTGGTGCTGTTCGATCGCAGTAGCCGCAAGCCGACGCTCACGCCTGCCGGCCATGTGCTGCTGCAACGGGCCGAGCAGGTGCTGGAGGCCAGCAGTCGCCTGGAAATGGCCGCCAATCAACTGGCCCAGGGGTTGGAGCCCAAGCTGAGTATCGCCATGTCCGATACCTACCAGTCCGACCGTTTCGAGGTCGCCCTCAGCGCGTTTGAACAACGCTACCCGGACCTGGAGCTGGAATGCCTGATCGCCGAATGCGAAGACCTGATCGCCTTGGTGCAAAGCGGTCGGGCCCAGATCGCGTTTATCGAGCATCAAGAGGTGTATCCGCCGGACCTGACCCGTGCACCCGTGGAAGAGAGCACGGAAATTGCCCTTTTCGTGTCACCGAAACATCCACTGGCCGGGCTCGACACGCTGACCGCGCACGCCCTGCAACAACACCGCGAATTGCGCCTGGCAAGCATCATCAACCCGAATGAAACCCGTGCCAACGGCCGCGTCTGGTCGGCTCCCAGTTACCTGATGCTATTGGAGATGGCTCAATTGGGCTTCGGCTGGGCACCGATTCCGCGCTGGCTGGTGGAGCGCTTTGGCGGCGGGCAATTGGTCGAGCTCAAGGCCCGCGGCTGGCCGCGTTCGGTGGCGGTGGATGCGCTATGGTCACGCCACCACCCGCCGGGCCCTGCCGGGAGTTGGTTGTTGGCCAAGATGTTGGAATGATATTTCCCACCCAATAAAAGTGTGGGAGGGGGCTTGCTCCCGATAGCGGTGGGTCAGTCACCCAATACTGTGACTGACACCCTGCTAT
>NZ_JBNPJV010000010.1:0-9215 GCF_050312585.1 Pseudomonas sp. R19M | reverse complement strand
CCCTAAACCTTGCCGCTGCGGTGTTTCAGGAAGACAGCGGTGTTTGGTTTTGGGGCGGCTTTGCCACCCAGCGCGGGGCAAGCCCGCTCACTACAAGGGTGGGGCAAAGCCCGCTCCCACATTTGGATCTCAACTGGCTTTCAGTACGTCGTGCGGCACCGAACACGCCTCATCCAGGAACTTCACCACGGTCCCCATGCACGCCTGGCGTTCTTCCACATGGGGCATGTGGCTGGAATCTTCGAACAGTGCCCAGCGCACGTCCGCGATTTCATCCAGGAACGGCTTGACCACCAGCGGCGTGGCCTCGTCGTGCCGACCGGAGATCACCAGCGTCGGTACGTTGATCGCCGACAGGCGGCCGATCACGTTCCAGTCTTTCAAGCTGCCGATGACGTGAAACTCGGTCGGGCCGCTCATGGCGTGGTACACCGTCGGGTCTGAATCGACCTGGGCGAAGGTACGCGCCACTTCTTCCGGCCATGGGTTGACGCGGCATACGTGCTGGTCATAGAAAATCCGTGAAGCGGCTACGTATTCCGGGTCCTGGTAGCTGCCGGCCTGTTCATGCTTGAGCAGGGTTTCATGCACGCCTTCCGGCAACAATTTGCGCAGGCGGTTGGCCTCGCTGACCCAGGTACGCATGCAGGTCGGCGAGTTGGCCGGGATAAAGGCACGCAGGCCCTTGGGTTGCAAGATCGCGTGTTCGCTGCCGAGCATACCGCCCCAGGATTGGCCGAGAATCGCGTAGTTGTCGCTGATTTGCAGGTGGTCCAGCAGGTTGTTCAGTTCTTCGAGGAACAGGCTGATGGTCCAGAACGACGGGTCTTTGTCGGGCAAGTGGGTGGAGCGGCCATTGCCCAGTTGGTCGTAGTGAATGACCGCGTGGCCGCTGGCGGCGACGTCCTTGAAGGCGTCGACATAGTCATGGGTGCAACCAGGGCCGCCATGGATGACCACCAAGGGAGTGCGGCCGCTGCTCAGGTCGCCGGTGACGCGGTACCAGGTCTGGTAGGCGCCAAAGGTTGCATAGCCTTCGCGGACTTTGTCGATGAATTCCATTTCGTACCCTGCTGTGAAAAAAAGGATCAGGGACACGATAGTCTGCACGCAAAATTTAGGTAACTAGCAAAACAGATAGGTTTTTGCCGGCGGCTCAATCTTCGAGCAGGCGGTAATGGGTGGCGCGTACCACCGCCTGCACACGGTTCTTGGCCCCCAATTTGTGCATGGCTGAAGTCAGGTGCAGGGTGACCACCGCCAATGAGCGGCTCAGTTGCTTGGCGATCTCGGCGGCGGTCAAGCCGTCGGCGGCCCATTTCAGGCACTCGCGTTCACGCTTGGTCAAATGGATGTGCGGGTAGGTGCGTAGCTCCTTGCTGAACAGCGGGTAGGCCGCTTCCTGCAGGGCATGGGTAATCAGGCTGAAATCCGTCAGGGTTTGCTGGGCATCCTTCAGCACCGTGTGCGCCTTTCCGGTGCGCAGGCCGGTCAGGGAGGCAAAACCGCCACGGGGCAAATGAATAGGCACGCTGACCCCGCAGGTCAGTTGCTGTTCATGCAGGTAGGACGATACCGGCGCGTGGCAGGGGTCGATGATTTTCTGCAAGGCCGTCTCGGCTTTTGCCTCGTAGGACCAGACAAACGGCGACACCGTGCTCAGTGCCAGATGCTGCACCGGGTCAATCTGGTAAAACCCTTCGCTGCACCACAAGGCCTGCCAGTCGTTGGGCGTGTTGCGCAGTTGCAGCACCGAGGGGGTGATGAGCGTGCCATTGAGGTCGATGGGCACCGGGGTGTAGTCATACACCAGTGCATCGAAGCCCAATTGTTGGGCGAGGATGAAAGTGTTGTCCATCTGTTCATCCAGGCTCCTGCCCGGCATGAGGCGATTATTGAAGGCGGTCAGCTTGGCCAGCATCCGTTCTGCTCCCGAATTCATTTGAATCTCGACTTGCTGCAAGTAGAATGCCACGCCCCGGCGAAGGACTGCCAGGCCAAACCTATAAGAAATACCAGGTTATGGCCGCGTGGCATCCTCGGTAGTGTTGGCCTGATCAGCGGCCGCTACCCGCCAGGCCGATACAACACAAGGAATGTATGCATGTGGCGTGAAATTGCCCCCGACCAGCAGTACAACGTGCAAGTCGATGGCCATAACCTCGTGGCCTACAGCTTTGGGGACGGCGATGAGGTGCTCTTGTGTCTCAACGGCGGTCCCGGCTTGCCGTGTGATTACTTGCGCGACGCCCATGGCTGGCTCAAGGACCATAACCTGCGAGTGGTTGCATTCGACCAGCTTGGCACGGGCGCATCAGCCAGACCGACCGATGTTTCCCTGTGGGAAATCCGCCGTTATGTGGAAGAAGTCGAAACCGTGCGCCAAACCCTGGGCCTGGGCCGTGTGCACTTGCTGGGGCATTCCTGGGGCGGCTGGCTGGGCATCGAATACGCCATTCACTACCCCGATGCGCTGAAAAGCCTGATCCTGGAAAACACCGTCGGCGACATCCCGCACCTGTCCCTGGAGCTTGACCGCCTGCGCGGTGCCCTGGGCAGCGAAACCGTGGCCATGATGCAGCGCCACGAAGCCATGGGCACCCTCGAGCACCCGCAGTACCAGGCGGCAATCACCTTGCTCAACTACCGCCACGTGTGCCGCCTGGACGAATGGCCCGAGCCGGTCAAGCGCTCCCTCGGCGACTGGAACATGGGCCCGTACGAAACCATGCAAGGCCCCAACGAGTTCCTGTATATCGGCAATCTCAAGGACTGGAACCGCATCCCCGAGATGGCCGAGTTCAATATGCCGATATTGATCACCACCGGCCAGCATGACGAGCTGACCCCGGCCTGCGCGATGCGCATGAAGCAAGCCGCCAGGCACGCCGAGTTGCACGTTTTTCCCAACAGCAGCCATATGCCGTTTTATGAGGAGCCCCAAGCTTACTTCCCGGTGTTGCTGGACTTCCTCGCTCGCCACCGAGGCTGACGGATGAACCTGGCGCGCTATCGCTTTGTGCTCTCCCGGCCGCTGCAATTGCTGCCGGTGTTGTTCGGCATCAGCCTGATCACTTTCGTGCTGGTGCGTTCCATTCCCGGCGATCCGGCGCGGGCCTTGCTCGGCTCGCGCAGCACGCCGGATGCGCTGCTGAAAATTCGCGCCCAGTACGGTCTTGATCAGCCTCTGTGGCTGCAGTATTTCTACTTCCTCAAGAACCTGCTCAAGGGCGATCTCGGCCAGTCGTTGTTGTACAAGGTCGATGCCCTGAAGCTGATCGTCACCCGCATCGAACCGACTTTAGTACTAGTGCTGGGCAGCGTGGTGCTGGCGCTGCTGATTGCGCTGCCGCTGGCGACGCTGGCGGCACGCAATAAAGGCGGGTGGGTGGACAACCTGATCCGCGTGTTCACGACGGTCGGCCTGGGCATGCCGGCATTCTGGCTGGGCTTGATGTTGATCCTGTTGTTGAGTGTGCAGTGGGGCTTGTTCCCGGTGTCCGGCTATGGGCGGACCTGGCTGGATAAGGCTCACCATATGCTGCTGCCATGTCTGACCATCGCACTGGCGCTGTCGGCGGTGCTGGTACGCAACCTGCGGGCGAGCATGTTGATGGAGCTGCAGGCCGATCACGTCACCGCTGCACGCGCGCGTGGACTGTCGGAGGCGGCCGTGTTTCGCCGGCATGTGCTGCCCAATTCGCTGGTGCCGGCGGTCAACCTGCTGGCCGTCAACATCGGCTGGCTGATCAGCGGCACGGTGGTGATCGAGAGCCTGTTTGCGATTCCGGGCATTGGCCAATTGTTGGTGCGCGGGATCTTTACCCGCGACTACATGGTGGTGCAGGGCGTGGCTATGGTGCTGGCCTGTGCGACGGTGGTGGTCAACTTCCTTGCCGATGTGGTGACGGTGGCCCTCGACCCGCGAGTGAAGATGCAATGAGCAGTCGCCCACTGATCGCTCCGTGGCGCGTGCGCCTGCGTTTTGGTTTTCGCAATGGTCGGCTGACCGCGGCGTGGGGCCTGCTGATACTGTTCGGCTGGTTTGCCCTGGCACTGTGCGCACCCTGGGTTGCGCCGTATGACCCGATTGCGCAGCACACTGACCTCAGTTTGCTGGCGCCGAGCCTGGCCCATCCGTTCGGCACGGACAACTATGGCCGAGACATCCTTTCACGGGTGATCTGGGGCGCGCGCATCGACCTGCAACTGGCCATCGTCGGGGTAATTTTCCCATTCATGATCGGCACATTCATCGGCGCGGTTTCCGGCTATATCGGCGGGCGCTTCGACAGCTTTTGCATGCGCGTGATCGACGTGATCCTGGCATTCCCGTTCCTGGTGTTGATGCTGGCGATCATGGCCATTCTCGGCCCGGGCCTGAAGAGCTTCTATATCGCCATGGCGCTGGTGGGCTGGGTGTCGTATGCGCGGCTGATCCGCTCGCAGATCCTGGTACTCAAGGAAAGCGACTTTGCCTTGGCCGCCAAGAGCCTGGGCTTCGGCCATGGGCGCATCCTGTTCAGGCATCTGCTGCCCAACGCGATGTTCGGTTCGATCGTGTTTTCCATGTCTGACGCAGTGCTGGTGCTGCTCAACGGTGCCGCGGTGAGTTACCTGGGCCTGGGCGTGCAGCCGCCGACGGCTGAGTGGGGGACGATGGTGGCCGAAGGGCAAGCGTTTATCACCACCGCGTGGTGGATCTGCACCTTTCCGGGGTTGGCCATTGTGACGCTGGCCATGGGCTTCAGCCTGTTGGCCGATGGCGTGGCGCAAGTGTTGGGGGATCGCTCATGAGCCTGTTGCAGGTCAAGGATCTCAGCGTGATCGCGCATAACGCCGGGCGGGATGTCGCGCTGGTTGATCGCGTGTCTTTCGGTTTGGCTGAAGGCGAAGTCCTCGGCCTGGTGGGGGAGAGCGGTTCCGGCAAGACCCTGACGTGTCGCGGGCTGATGCGGTTGCTGCCGTCGCCCAGCCTGCGTGTGCAAGGCGGTAGCGTGCGCTTGGCCGGGCAGGACTTGTTGTCATTGGACGACGCCGGGATGCGTGCCGTACGGGGTGGCCAGTTGGGCATGATCTTCCAGAACCCCAGCAGCCACCTTGACCCCTTGATGCGTATCGGCGAGCAGATCGGCGAAGGCATCCGCTTGCATCAAGGCGCATCGAAAAAAGACGCCCGCGGGCAGGCGATCGAAGTGCTGCGTCAGGTGGGCATTCCCGATCCCCAGGCGCGGGTCGACAACTATCCTCACGAGTTTTCCGGCGGCATGCGCCAGCGCGCGATGATCGCCGTGGCGTTGGGCTGCAACCCGAAAGTACTGATTGCCGATGAGCCGACCACCGCTCTGGATGTGACGGTGCAGGCGCAAATCCTGCGCTTGTTGCTGGACCTGCGCGACCAGCGTGGCCTGTCGATCATCATGATCACCCATGACCTGGGCGTGGTGGCGCAGACCTGTGACTCCATTGCGGTGATGTATGCCGGGCGCCTGTGCGAGCACGGCAGCAAGTACGACTTGCTGGCCCGTCCGCAGCACCCTTATACCGCCGGCCTGATCGATTGCCAGCCGGCCCACAGCAGCGGCCACGCCTTGCTGCGCACCATCCCCGGCCAGCCGCCTTTGCTGGATGCATTGCCGGACGGTTGTCGCTTCAACCCGCGTTGCCCGCAGGTGGGCGCGTTGTGCTTCGAGCGGCTGCCCGAAGGCGCGCAAGTGGCGTGTCACTATCCGTTGGGAGGCCGTCCGTGAGCCTGTTGCAGATCAAGGATCTTGAGGTGCGCTTTGCCGCATCCGGTACGGGGTTGTTCGGCTTGAACCGGCAGTGGGTGAGGGCGGTCAACGGGGTTTCGCTGAACCTGGCCGCCGGCGAGACGCTGGGTTTGGTGGGCGAATCCGGCAGCGGAAAAAGCACCCTGGGGCGCGCGATCCTGCACCTCAACCCGATCAGTGCCGGCCAGGTATTGTTCGATGGCATCGACATGGCCCACGGCAGCGCCATTGACATTGCGCGCCTGCGCCATGAAACCGCGATGATCTTCCAGGACCCGTACGCCGCGCTGAACCCCCGCCACACGGTGGGCGAAACCCTTGCCGAAGTGCTGCGGGTACAGCGCAAAGTCGCACCGGCGGGGATTCCACGCCGCGTTGATGAGCTGCTCGATCTGGTCGGCCTGCGCCCCGAGCTGGCCAGCCGCAAGCCCGGCTCCCTCAGCGGCGGCCAGTGCCAGCGCGTCGGTATCGCCCGCGCCCTGGCGGTGGAGCCGCGCTTAATCATCGCCGATGAGTGCGTGGCGGCGTTGGATGTCTCGATCCAGGGCCAGATCATCAACCTGTTGCTGGAACTGCAGCAGCGCATGAACCTGGCGATCCTGTTTATCGCCCATGACTTGGCCATCGTGCGGCGCCTGTGCGACCGCGTGGCGGTGATGTACCTGGGCAAGATCGTCGAAGAAGGGCCGGTGGAAGCGGTATTCAGCGCGCCGCGCCATCCGTATACCGCGGCATTGATCGAGGCGATTCCCGAGATCGACCCGCATCGGCCAATGCCTGCGCAGCTTCTGCCGGGTGAGCCGCCCAGCCCGTTGAATTTACCGGCCGGTTGCGCCTTTCACCCGCGTTGCCGCCATGCCCGGACGGAGTGTTCCGTGGTGTTGCCGCCGACCCATTTCCTGCACGAGCATCGGTACAGTTGCGTGCTTGAACAGCCCTTGAACCTTTCCTGCCATTCATGAACAAGGAGTTATGGACATGCAATCCCGTCACTTGAAGTTGCTCGCCGCCGCTACGCTCACCGCGTGGTCCCTGACAGCCGGGTTGGCACACGCCGCTGGCGTGCTGACCATTGGCTGCCGTGAAGACAGCACCACGTTCGACCCGATCAAAAGCGCGCAAAACCGCGACACCTGGGTATTCGCCAACGTCTACGACACCCTGGTGCGGGTGGATAACCTGGGCACCAAGATGGAAACGGGGCTGGCCGAAAGCTGGGACATTTCCAAGGACGGCCTGACCTATACGTTCAAGCTGCGTGATGCGAAGTTCTCCGATGGCTCGTCAATCACCGCCGACGATGCCGCGTTCAGCCTGTTGCGTATCCGCGACAACAAAGCCTCGCTGTGGAGCGACCCGTTCAGCCTGATCAATACCGCCAAGGCAACGGACGCCAAGACCCTGGTGGTGACCCTGAAAACACCGGCCGTGGCTTTCCTCTCGCAACTGGCGTCGCCGACCGTCTCGATCCTGTCGGAAAAGGCCATGACCCAGATGGGCGAAGACGCCTACTCGGAAAAACCGGTGACCTCGGGCGCGTTTACCGTGGATGAGTGGCGCAAGGGCGATCGGGTGATCCTGAAGAAAAACCCGAACTTCTGGCAAGCCAAGAGCGTCAGCCTGGATGGCGTGGAATGGGTGTCCGTGACCGATGACAACACCCGTATGCGCATGGTGCAGAACAACGAGCTGGACACCGCGATCTTCGTGCCGTTTTCGCGGGTGGACGAGCTGAAAAAAGACCCGAACGTCGTGATCCACTCCGACCCGTCTACCCGTGAAGACCACCTGCTGATCAACCACGCCCACGGCCTGCTGGCCAAGCAGGAAGTGCGCGAGGCGCTGGACATGGCCATCGATAAGCAATCGTTGGTCAAGACCGCTACTTACGGTCAAGGCACCGTGGCCTATTCCTACATCCCGAAAGGCTCGCTGTACCACTACGCCAACAACCTGCAGCGCCCGTACGACCCGACGGCGGCCAAGAAGCTGTTGGAGCAGGCCGGCGCCAAGGACTTGAAGCTCAACTACGTGGTCAATGCCGGCAACGAAGCCGATGAGCAGATCGCGGTGATCATCAAGGACCAACTGGCCAAGGCCGGCGTGACCGCCAACCTGCAAAAGGTCGACCCGACCCAGAGCTGGCAGATGCTGGTGGACGGTGACTACGATCTCTCGGTGATGTACTGGACCAACGACATTCTCGACCCGGACCAGAAAACCACCTTCGTCCTGGGCCACGACACCAACCAGAACTACATGACCCGCTACAAGAACGACAAGGTCAAGGACCTGGTGGCGGCGGCACGTATCGAGGCGAACCCGGCCAAGCGTGAGCAGATGTATGTCGAACTGCAGAAGTTGGCGAAACAGGACGTCAACTGGATCGACCTGTACTACAGCCCGTACATCAACATCTCACGCAAGAATGTGAGCAACTTCCTGCAAAACCCGTTGGGCCGCTTCACCCTCGAGGAAGTGGTGAAGAACTAAACAACACCGCAAAAAAAATGTGGGAGGGGGACCCCCTCCCACATTTTGCTTTCCCGGCGTTTCAGTTACTGCGCATCGAACGCCTGGCCATTGATGCCGGCACTGTCCGGCCCCATCAGGTACAGGTACACCGGCATGATCTCTTCCGGTGCAGGCCGTTCCAACGGGTTCTCCCCCGGATACGCCTGGGCCCGCATACTCGTGCGCGTGCCGCCGGGGTTGATGCTGTTGGCGCGGACCGCGGCCACGTCTTCAAGCTCATCGGCCAGGGTTTGCATCAAGCCTTCAGTGGCGAATTTCGACACGCCATAAGCGCCCCAATACGCCCGCCCCTTGCGCCCGACACTGCTGGAGGTGAACACCACCGAGGCATCCTGGGACAGCTTGAGCAGCGGCAGCAGGGTGCTGGTCAGCATGAACATCGCATTGACGTTCACGTGCATCACCCGCATGAAGTTCTCGCCGGACAACTGCTCGATCGGCGTGCGTGGGCCGATGATCGAAGCGTTGTGCAGCAGGCCGTCGAGGTGGCCGAATTCCTTTTCGATCATGGCCGCCAGTTCATCGTATTGATGGGGCAGGGCGGTCTCCAGGTTGAACGGAATCACCACCGGCTGAGGCTGGCCTGCGGCTTCGATTTCGTCATACACCTGGGCCAGGTTGGCTTCGGTCTTGCCCAGCAGGAGCACGGTAGCGCCATGGGCGGCATAGGTTTTCGCCGCCGCCGCGCCGATCCCGCGACCGGCGCCGGTTACCAGGATGACCCGGCCTTTGAGCAGGTCCGGTCGTGCAGAGTAATCAAACATAAACAACCTCGACAAAAGTTAACTGGCTGCCAACGCCGATCCCCTGTGGAAGGGGCTTGGTGGGAGGGGCGGTGCGACGATTCGACTTGCTCCCGATGGCGGCGGTCCAGTCAATGAATGTGTTGAATGACACACTGCAATCGGG
>NZ_JBNPJV010000044.1:0-9232 GCF_050312585.1 Pseudomonas sp. R19M | reverse complement strand
GTCAGTTAAGGATTAACGCGGTCACTGTGGGAGGGGGCTTGATCCCGATGGCGGTGTGTCAGTCACGGTTTCTGAACCTGACACACCGCCATCGGGAGCAAGCCCCCTCCCACAATTTATTCATCGTCCGCTTTATCGCTTAACTGACTGGCATTAGGGCTTGCCCCGATAGCGTCGTGTTAGCCAATCATCTGGTGCCTGGCACGCCCTCCGCCGAGCTTCAGCCCGCTACCACGCGGTTCTTGCCCTGGCGTTTGGCTTCGTACATCGCGGCGTCGGCCCGGGCAAACAGGCTGTCCAGGGTCGAGTCGTCTTCGCGCAGGCCGGCCAGGCCCTGGCTGATGGTCACGGTGAACTCACGGCCCTCATAGCTGAAACCCAACGCCTGGATTTCCTTGCCCAGCCGCTCGGCGACCTGCAACGCCATCTCGGGCGCACAACCGGGCAACACCGCGGCGAACTCTTCGCCGCCAATGCGTCCGAACAGATCGCCACGGCGCAATACCCCTCGACCGCTTTCGGCGATGCGCCGCAGTACCTGATCGCCCTCCAGATGGCCGTAGGAGTCGTTGATGTCCTTGAAATCATCAATGTCCAGCAACAGGAAAGCCAGCGGGGTGCCTTGGGCACAGGCGCTGTCGAACGCCTGGTTGGCGCACTCGAAGAAGTGCCGGCGATTGCTGCTCTGGGTCAGCACGTCGGTGGTGGCCAAGCGATGCAGCTCAAGCTCCAACTGCTTTTTTTCGGTGATGTCCTCGGCGATGCCGACCACGATCACCGGCTTGCCCGGCTCGACCTGTTGGTTGATATAGCACTTGTCGCTCAGCCAGCGGATGTGACCGTCGGCGGTGATGATGCGGTACTCGCGGTCTTCCACGGCGCCTTGTTCGAGCACGCGGGCCAGGCTTTGTTCGGCGTAGTCGAGGTCTTCGGGGTGGACGCTGTTGCGCCATTCACGGTGGTCGGCCAGCAGCAGGCTGGCGGAGCGACCAAATATCCGTTCATAGGCCGGGCTCACGTAAAGCACGCGGCGGGTTTCCCAATCGATGGACCACAGCACGGCATTCACGCTGACCAGCAGCGAGCTGAGCAGCTGTTCGCGCTCACTCAGCCGCTCGACCTCTCCTTGGGCATGCATCAACGCCAACAGGGTTGATGCCGCAGCCGGGCGGGGGTGTTCGGCCGTCGGGGTATTGGGTGCAAAGGGCTTTTCGTGAACCATCGGCACAACTCTCTCTGGGCACGCTGCCGGCATCGGGCAGCGGTCACTACAAGGGCCACCATGATGGCGAAGTGTTGATTGAGAGAGGGGATTTGCGGTGAAGTTCCATGATCCGGTTGACTAAGAAATGACGTCAGAAACCGGTGGCAAGCCAAACTCGGCGTGCTGTCAAGTCAAGGCGAGCGCTCTACCTTGGGCGATCGAGCTTGCTCGGGTTGGACTGCGCAGCAGTCCCAGCCAAACCAAAGGCTGGGGCCGCTTTGCGGCCCAGCGGGAGCAAGCGCCCTCACCACAGGAGGGCTTTGAGAACTGGTCAGGCCGCTGCAGGGCGCAGCGAATAGGTCTTGAGCTGGTGAGCAAAATCGCGCAGGGATTGGATGCCGCTGGCCTCGGCCTCGTGCACCCATTCCTTGATCGCCGCCAGCATGTCGTGGCCATTGGAACTGGTCTTCACCCAGATCTGCTGCAACGCCAGGCGCTTCTCGTAGATCACGGTCAGCGCATGGCTGTGCTCCAGCATGTTCTGGATGCGCAGGTGGTGACGGTCATCCAGCAGGCTGGTTTCCCGCGAGAGCAGGCGCTTGGCACGGTGGAACTGGTGACGCACCGAGTGATCGACTTTCTCCAGCTCCTGCTTGACCAGCGGCCCGATCACCAGCTTGCGGTACTGCGCCATGATCTGGAAGCGGTTGTTGAGGATCGCCATGGCGGTGTCCATGTCCAGGTGGCCCTTGCCCTCGACGCGGTGCGCGATAGGCGCAACGCGCTGCACCTTGGCCAAGCGCAGGAAGCTGAATACCTTGATCCACGCCCAGCCCAGGTCGAACTCCCACTTCTTGACCGACAGCTTGGCCGAGTTGGGGTAGGTATGGTGGTTGTTGTGCAGCTCTTCGCCGCCGACGATGATGCCCCAGGGCACCAGGTTGGTGGCCGCGTCACGGCATTCGAAATTGCGGTAGCCCACGGCATGCCCCAGGCCGTTGATCACACCGGCGGCCCAGAACGGAATCCACATCATCTGGATCGCCCAGATGGTGATGCCGATAGTGCCGAACAGCAGCAGGTCGATCACGCCCATGATCGCCACGCCCAGCAACGGGTAGGGCGTGTAGATCTTGCGTTCGATCCAGTCGTCCGGGCAGTTCTTGCCGTAGATGCGCAGGGTCTCGGGGTTTTCAGCCTCGGCCCGATACAGCTCGGCACCTTTGCGCAGCACTGTGGACAAACCTTTGATGACCGGGCTGTGCGGGTCGTCGACGGTTTCGCATTTGGCGTGGTGTTTGCGGTGGATGGCCGTCCACTCGCGGGTGTTCTGCGCCGTGGTCAGCCACAGCCAGAAGCGGAAGAAGTGTTTCAGGCCGGCATTGAGCTCCAGGGAGCGATGGGCCGAATAACGGTGCAGATAGACGGTGACCCCGACAATGGTCACGTGGGTCATCAACAGCGTGACTGCCACCAGTTGCCAGGCTGACAGGTCAAGAAAACCGTTGTACCACATAGGCTGTATGGCCCTCAGATAAAGAAAAAGACAGCTCACGCATTATCACTAAGCCAACAGAGAAAACCAGCCACCGTTTCAGATAGGAGTGACTGGATGTTTCTTATTCTATAATCCGCAGCCTTTGTAGGGCGATTCTGTTTTTTTGGTAAGGATTACTGAAGATATGCTGTTTTCATACCGAGGAGCCCTACGCGTAGGGCTGGTGTACCTGCTGGTTTCAGTTGTGTGGCTCCAGCTCAGCAACCAATTATTGATCAACTTTCTCGATGACCCGTGGGAGTTGGGACGCTGGCTGCAGGCGCGCGGCTACGTGTGGGTGGGCCTCAGTGCGCTGGTGATCTACCTGATCTGTGCGCGCTTTGCGCGTACACACCAGGTGCAGCAGCCCTTGAAGGAGAATCGCGAGCGCCTGCAACAGGCTGCCGCAGTGTTCGATTGCACCCGCGAAGGGGTGCTGGTTACCGACGCTCGGGGGTTGATCGTGCACGTCAACCGCGCCTTCATGGCGATCACCGGCTACAGCGGCGAAGACGTCATGGGCAAGCGGCCGAGCCTGTTCAAATCGGGGCGCCACTCGTCGAATTTCTACCAGCAGATGTTCCAGACCCTGGAGCGCACCGACGAATGGAGCGGTGAAATCTGGAACCGGCGTAAAAGCGGCGAGATTTATCCACAGTGGCAAACCATCCGCGTGATCCGCGATGACCAAGGCAAGGCCACTCACTACGTCGCGGTCTTTTCCGATATCAGCGCCATCAAGGATTCCGAGCACGAACTGGCCCGCTTGGCCCATCATGACCCGCTGACCGACCTGCCCAACCGCCTGCTCTTCAGCGACCGTGCCCACCAGGCATTGACCTCGGCGCAAGTGCATAAACGTGGCTGTGCGTTGCTGTTGATGGACCTGGACCACTTCAAGATCATCAACGACAGCCTCGGCCACACCACCGGCGACCAGTTGCTCAAGGCGGTGGGGGAGCGCCTGAAAGGCCTGTTCGGCCCCGGCGTCACGCTGGCGCGCCTGGGTGGGGATGAGTTCGCCGTGTTGGTGGAAAGTTGTCCACAGGTGGTTCAGGCGGCTGCATTGGCCCAGAGAATCCTCGATGCGATGAAAGAGCCGTTCGTGTTTGACGGCAACCAGCTGTTTATCAGTGCCAGCATTGGCATCAGCCTGTTTCCCAGCGACGCCCTCAGCGCCGAACAGCTGCTGCGCAATGCCGACTCGGCCTTGTTCAAGGCCAAGAGCGCCGGGCGCGAAGGTTACGCGCTGTACACCGAAGAACTCACCGCCCATGCCCAGCATCGGGTGGAAATCGCCGGTGAATTGCGCCGCGCCCTTGAGCAGCAAGAGCTGCGTGTCTACTACCAACCCGTGCATGACCTGCAAGACAGCCGCCTGATCGGCGTCGAAGCCTTGGTGCGCTGGCAGCATCCGGAGCGTGGCCTGGTGCCGCCGGGTGAATTTATCCCGATCGCCGAGCGCACCGGGCTGATCGCCGACATTGATGCCTGGGTGATGCACGAAGCCTGTCGCCAGATGTGCCAATGGCTGGCTGAAGGCGCGCCGCTGAGTTTTATTGCGGTCAACGTGTCCAGCCGTTTGTTTGCCCGACGCGAACTGTACGAACAAGTTGCCCAGGTCCTGCACAGTACTGGCCTGGCGCCGACGTTCCTGGAGCTGGAAGTCACGGAAAGTGCTGTGATGGATGACCCTGAAGTCGCCCTGGAGCAACTGCACCGCCTGCGTGAACTGGGCTTGCGCCTGGCCATCGATGATTTTGGCACCGGCTATTCTTCGCTGCTGCGCCTCAAGCGCCTGCCGGTGCAGAAGCTCAAGATCGACCAGGGCTTTGTCGCCGGGTTGCCGTGGGATGAAGACGATGCGGCCATTGTGCGCGTGGTGATCGCCCTGGCGAAAAGCATGGGCATGCAAGTGCATGCCGAAGGGATTGAGCAGGTGGAGCAGGCAAGGTTTCTGTTGGAGCAGGAATGCGATATGGGCCAGGGGTATTGGTTTGGGCGGCCCATGCCGGCGGCGGAAATCGACTGGTCCCGGGCGCCTGCGATCCGCCCTTGAAGATGGCCAAGTGTGGGAGGGGGCTTGCTCCCACATGTGGAACGTCACTGGGCTTGATTTCAGCGAGTGAAGATAAAAAACCTTTGCAACTCCAAGTCTTGCCAGAAAATTCTTTCTGGTTATATAAACATTCTTAAATAGTATTTTTAAGAATATCCGCGCTTATCTACTATCGCTCTCACGCCGCAAGCAGTGCCGCCACTGCGAGGCACTATTCATTTCAGGAGCGAGACCATGAGCGCATCTCTACGTAGCGTCGACGGCCAGGACGAAGCAGCCATTTTGCGTGAGATCCAGAGCGCCCTGCGCGATCTGCGGTTTGGCGCGGTGGAAATCACCGTGCACAACGCTCAAGTGGTACAGATCGAACGCAAGGAAAAATTCCGTTTGCAGAACCCGGGTAACAAACCGAACTAAGCAACTACGGCGATAGACCCCGCAACTATAAGAAAAAGCCAACACCCCGAATTTCAGGAGCCTTCTATGTCGTCGATTCGCCGTTATGCCCTGGCCGCCCTGGCCAGTGCCGTGTTTGCCGGTTCCGCCGTTGCCAAGGACTACGAGTTGCTCAACGTCTCGTACGATCCGACTCGTGAGCTGTACCAGGACTACAACGCTGAGTTCACCCAATTCTGGAAACAGTCCCACCCGGATGACAACGTCAAGATCCAGCAATCCCATGGCGGTTCGGGCAAGCAGGGCCGGGCGGTGATCGACGGCCTGCGCGCTGACGTTGTGACGCTGGCGCTGGCCGGCGACATCGACGAAATCGCCAAGCTGGGCAAGACCCTGCCGGAAAACTGGCAAACCCGCCTGCCGGACGCCAGTACCCCGTACACCTCGACCATCGTGTTCCTGGTGCGCAAGGGCAACCCCAAAGGCATCAAGGACTGGGGCGACCTGATCAAGAAAGACGTTTCGGTGATTACCCCGAACCCGAAAACCTCCGGCGGTGCTCGCTGGAACTTCCTCGCCGCCTGGGCCTACGGCCTGAAGGCTGGTGGTAGCGAAGCCAAGGCCCAGGAATACGTGAAAGAGCTATTCAAGCACGTCCCTGTGCTGGACACCGGCGCCCGCGGCTCGACCATCACCTTCGTCAACAACGGTCAGGGTGACGTGTTGCTGGCCTGGGAAAACGAGGCGTTCCTGGCGTTGAAAGAAGACGGCGGCGCCGATAAGTTCGATATCGTCGTGCCGTCCCTGTCGATCCTCGCGGAGCCGCCGGTGGCCGTGGTCGACAAGAACGCCGAGAAAAAGGGCAACACCGAGATCGCTACCGAGTACCTGAAACACCTGTACAGCCCGGCTGGCCAGGAGATTGCCGCGAAGAACTTCTACCGCCCACGCGATGAGAAAGTCGCTGCAAAATACGCCCAGCAGTTCCCGAAACTGGACCTGGTGACTATCGACAAAGACTTCGGCGGCTGGAAAACTGCCCAACCGAAATTCTTCAATGACGGTGGTGTGTTCGACCAGATCTACACGGCGCAATAAGCCAAATTATCTGTTGGAGCCCGCTTTCCGTGGCGAGGGAGCTTGCTCCCGCTGGAGCGCGAAGCGCTCCCAAATCGGCAACTCAGTCGCCTGGTTTTGGGGCCGCTGCGCAGCCCAGCGGGAGCAAGCTCCCTCGCCACGATAGGTTCGCTACCGCAGTGGTATGTCACCGCTAACCAAGGACTCTTATGTCGCGTCGTATTTCCCCCGTCATACCCGGCTTCGGGCTGACGCTGGGCTACACCGTGGTGTACCTCAGCCTGATCGTACTCATCCCCCTGGCGGCGATGTTTGTACACGCCGCTCAACTCACCTGGGATCAGTTCTGGAACATCATCAGCGCACCACGGGTGCTGGCGGCGTTGAAACTCAGCTTCAGCACCGCGCTGTATGCCGCCCTGATCAACGGCGTGATCGGCACGCTGCTGGCCTGGGTGCTGGTGCGCTACACCTTCCCCGGACGCAAGATCATCGATGCGATGATCGACCTGCCGTTCGCCCTGCCTACCGCCGTGGCCGGTATCGCGCTGACTGCGCTGTACACGCCTAATGGCCTGGTTGGCCAGTTCGCTGCGGACCTGGGCTTCAAGATCGCCTACACCCCGTTGGGTATCACCCTGGCGCTGACCTTCGTCACGTTGCCATTCGTGGTGCGTACGGTGCAGCCGGTGCTCGCCGATATCCCCCGGGAAGTTGAAGAGGCCGCCGCCTGCCTGGGCGCCAAGCCGCTGCAGGTTTTCCGCTACATTCTGGTGCCTGCGTTGTTGCCTGCCTGGCTGACCGGCTTCGCTCTGGCATTTGCCCGAGGCGTGGGTGAATACGGTTCGGTGATTTTCATCGCCGGCAACATGCCGATGAAAACCGAGATCCTGCCGTTGCTGATCATGGTCAAGCTCGATCAGTACGACTACCGCGGCGCCACTTCCATCGGCGTGTTGATGCTGGTGGTTTCCTTTGTCTTGCTGCTGCTGATCAACTTGTTGCAGCGGCGCATCGAACGTCCATAAGGAGGCGCGGAACATGTCCCAATCGTCTATTTCCGCCGCGTCCTCGGCCAACGCTGCCCGGCGTGGCAGTGCCGTATCGCGACGTATCCTGATCGGCCTCGGCTGGCTGGTGTTTGCATTGTTCCTGCTGCTGCCGCTGTTTATCGTGGTGTCTCAGGGCTTGAAGAACGGTCTCGGTGCGTTCTTCACCGCGATCCTCGAACCCGACGCGCTGTCGGCGCTGAAGCTCACGGTGATCGCGGTAGTGATTTCGGTGCCGCTCAACCTGGTGTTCGGCGTCAGCGCGGCATGGTGCGTAAGCAAATATTCGTTTCGTGGCAAAAGCATCCTGGTGACGCTGATCGACCTGCCGTTTTCGGTTTCACCGGTGATCGCGGGCCTGGTCTACGTACTGATGTTCGGGGCCCAGGGGTTTTTTGGCCCATGGCTGCAAGCGCATGACATCCAGATCGTATTCGCCTTGCCCGGCATTGTGCTCGCCACCATCTTCGTCACCGTGCCTTTCGTGGCGCGTGAGTTGATCCCGCTGATGCAGGAGCAGGGCACCCAGGAAGAAGAGGCTGCGCGCCTGCTCGGCGCCAATGGCTGGCAGATGTTCTGGCATGTGACCGTGCCGAACATCAAATGGGGCCTGATCTACGGCGTGGTGCTGTGCACCGCCCGGGCCATGGGCGAGTTCGGCGCGGTGTCGGTCGTGTCCGGCCACATTCGTGGCGTGACCAACACCCTGCCGCTGCATGTCGAGATTCTCTACAACGAATACAACCACGTTGCCGCGTTTGCGGTGGCCAGCCTGTTGCTGATCCTGGCGCTCTTCATCCTGCTGCTCAAGCAGTGGAGCGAGAACCGTATCAACCGCCTGCGCAAAAGCGCCGGTGAGGAATAAGTCATGTCGATCGAAGTCCGTAATGTCAGCAAGAACTTCAACGCCTTCAAGGCCCTGAACAGCATCAATCTGGACATCCAGAGTGGCGAGCTGGTGGCGTTGCTCGGCCCGTCCGGCTGCGGCAAGACCACCTTGTTGCGCATCATCGCGGGCCTTGAGACCCCGGACGCCGGCAATATCGTGTTCCACGGTGAAGACGTGTCCGGCCACGACGTGCGGGATCGCAACGTCGGCTTCGTGTTCCAGCACTACGCGTTGTTTCGCCACATGACGGTGTTCGATAACGTCGCCTTCGGCCTGCGCATGAAGCCGAAAAACCAACGCCCGAGCGAAAGCCAGATCGCGAGCAAGGTGCACGAGCTGCTGAACATGGTGCAGCTCGATTGGCTGTCCGATCGCTACCCGGAACAACTCTCCGGTGGCCAGCGCCAGCGTATCGCCCTGGCCCGTGCCCTGGCGGTGGAGCCCAAGGTGCTGCTGCTGGATGAGCCTTTTGGTGCCCTCGATGCCAAGGTGCGCAAGGAGCTGCGCCGCTGGCTGGCGCGCCTGCACGAAGACATCAACCTGACCTCGGTATTCGTGACCCACGACCAGGAAGAGGCCATGGAAGTCGCCGACCGTATCGTGGTGATGAACAAAGGCGTGATCGAGCAGATCGGCTCACCGGGTGACGTCTATGAAAACCCGGCCAGCGACTTTGTGTACCACTTCCTCGGTGACTCCAACCGTCTGCATCTGGGCGAGGACCAGCACGTGCTGTTCCGGCCGCACGAAGTGTCGCTGTCACGGCATGAACTGGAAGACCACCACGCGGCTGAGGTGCGCGATATCCGTCCATTGGGGGCCACCACGCGGGTAACCCTGAAGGTTGAAGGCCAGAGCGAGCTGATCGAGGCCGAAGTGGTGAAGGATCACGACAGCCTGATCGGCCTGGCGCGGGGCGAAACGCTGTTCTTCAAACCCAAGGTCTGGCAAAAAGCCTGACAGGCTCGCAAACCCAATCCGAGATGGAACCAATCTGAAATGGGGCCACTGTGGGAGGGGG
>NZ_JBNPJV010000099.1:0-9598 GCF_050312585.1 Pseudomonas sp. R19M | reverse complement strand
GGACGCCGAGGTGTTTCAGGAAGACCGAGGTGCCTGGGTTTAGGGCGGCTTCGCCCCCCAGCGCGGGGCAAGCCCGCTCACTACAAGGCCCCGTTAATTCAATGCCGTACTCAGAGACTGATATGCCAACCCGTCGAACCTTCCTCAAACACGCCAGTGTGGTCTGCGCCATGACGTTGCTCACCCCTTATGTAAGCGCCGCCGTAAAGGGCCAGTTCTATATGCCCGACGAGGGTGAAACGCATCGCCAGGCGTTTATCGCCTTTGGCGCCCAGGATGCGATCTGGGAAGACTTCACCGCCGACGTGCAAGCGGCGCTGGGCCGTATTGCCCGGGCGATTGCCGTGTACGAGCCGGTCACGGTGTTTTGCCGTGAAGACGAGCGCGGGCTGGCCGAGCAGCACTGTGGTACGCGCAACATCACCTTTGTAGAAACCGAGTTGGACGATATCTGGATGCGCGACACCGGTGCCAATTTCGTCGTCGACGGTGCGGGTGGCCAGGGCGCGGTGGACTTCAACTTCAACGGCTGGGGCAACAAGCAACAGCACGCCGAAGACGCAATGCTGGCCGGGCAGGTTGCCGAAGTCACCGCTGCCCGCCATATCCGCAGCGAGCTGGTGGGTGAGGGTGGTGGGATCGAGGTGGATGGCCTGGGCACTGCAATCATGACCGAGAGCAGTTGGATCAACCGTAACCGTAACCCCGATTGGAGCAAGGCCGACGTCGAAGCCGAACTCAAGGAGCGGCTGGGCCTGCGCAAGATCATCTGGTTGCCGGGCATCAAGGGCAAGGACATCACCGACGCTCACGTCGACTTCTATGCACGCTTCGTGTCGCCCGGCGTGGTGCTCGCCAACCTCGACACCGACCCTGAGTCCTACGATCACAAGGTCACCCTGGCGCACCTGGCAATTCTCAACAGCGCCACCGACGCCGATGGCCGCCCGTTGCAGGTACACACCGTGTCGCCGCCGCTGAACCCGCGTAAAAGCAAATTCAGCCGAGGCAACGCCGACTTCGCGGCCGGTTACATCAATTATTTCGTGATCAATGGCGCGGTGATTGCGCCTGAATTTGGCGACCCGGTAGCGGATCGCAGGGCCTTGGAGCTGTTGTCGCGGCTGTATCCGAAGCGCACCGTGGTGCAGCTCAATATCGACGCGATCGCGGCGGGCGGGGGTGGCATCCACTGCGTGACCAACCATCAACCTTTGGTTTAGTCTGGAGCGCTTCGTTGATCGAAAGCGCCTCTGGAGCACTCAGCATGACCGATTACGTACCGCCTGAAGTATGGACCTGGGACAGCGAAAGTGGTGGCACCTTCGCCAGTATCAACCGGCCGATTGCCGGCGCGACTCACGAGAAAGCGCTGCCGGTCGGCAAGCACCCGTTGCAGCTATATTCCCTGGCCACGCCGAACGGGCAGAAGGTCACCATCCTGCTCGAAGAACTGTTGGCCCTGGGGCACACAGGCGCGGAATACGACGCCTGGCTGATCAAGATCGGCGACGGCGATCAGTTCGGCAGCGGCTTTGTGGCGGTCAACCCGAACTCCAAGATCCCGGCCTTGATGGACCACAGCGGCGATACGCCGATTCGGGTGTTTGAGTCGGGGGCGATCCTGCAGTACCTGGCGCAGAAGTTTGGCGCGTTCTTGCCGACCGAGCCGGCCGCGCATGCCGAGTGTTTATCGTGGTTGTTCTGGCAGATGGGCAGCGCACCCTATCTGGGCGGTGGTTTTGGGCATTTTTATGCGTATGCGCCGAGCAAGATGGAATACCCCATTAACCGCTTTGCCATGGAGACCAAGCGCCAGCTCGATGTATTGGACCAGCGTTTGGCGGTGAGCCAATACATTGCCGGGGATGAGTACACCATTGCCGATATTGCGATCTGGCCCTGGTACGGCGGGTTGGTGAAAGGGCGTCTATATGGCGCGGCGCAGTTTTTGTCGGTGCATGAGTACAAGCATGTGCTGCGCTGGGCCGAGGCGATCGAGGCACGGCCGGCGGTGCAGCGCGGGCGGCGGGTGAATCGGACTTCGGCCGATGAGGGTGTGCTTGAACGGCATGCGGCGAGTGATCTTGACTGATCTGTCGGATATGAACTGCTAATCTGCGCGAATTCAAACCTCCTTTAGCCTGTGGAACCTCATCATGAAAACCTGCCCGGTACGGCCGCCCCTGGAGCCGCAGTCTGTTTGCCACCCGATCACCAGCAGCGCGATTTTCATGGTCGCCACCCTCGCACCCGGTAACGTCGACAGCGTGCGCGCCTGGTGCGCCGATATCGCCGGCCTGGTGCGTTCGGTGGGCAAGCGCGTACCCTCGGGCAACCTTACCTGTGTGTGCGGGTTTGGCTCCCAGGCGTGGGACCGACTGTTCGGCGCGCCGCGCCCGGCGGCATTGCATCCGTTTCGCGAGTTCGGTGTAGAAGGGCGCAAGGCGGTGGCCACGCCAGGGGATATTCTCCTGCACATCCGCGCCGATCAGATGGACCTGTGCTTCGAGCTGGCCACCCAGTTGATGGCGGCCTTGGGCGACAGCGTGAAAGTCGTGGATGAGGTCCAGGGTTTCCGTTACTTCGATATGCGCAGCATCATCGGGTTTGTCGACGGCACCGAGAACCCGGTGGGGCGCAAAGCCGAGGCGTTCGCCCTCGTCGGCGACGAAGACCCGGGTTTCAGCGGTGGCAGCTACGTGCTGGTGCAGAAATACCTGCACAACATGGCGGCCTGGAACGGCCTGACGGTGGAGGCCCAGGAAAAGGTGATCGGGCGCACCAAGTTGGCGGACATTGAGTTGGATGACGAGACCAAGCCGACCAACTCCCACAGCGCGTTGACGGTGATCACCGACGAAAACGGCGAAGAAGTGAAAATCCTGCGCGACAACATGCCTTTCGGCCGCCCCGGCGCCGGGGAGTTCGGCACCTACTTCATCGGCTATGCGCGTTCGCCGCAGCCGCTGGAGCAGATGCTGGAAAACATGTTCGTCGGCCGTCCGGTCGGCAACTATGACCGCTTGCTGGACTTCAGCACGGCGGTCACCGGGAGCCTGTTTTTTGTGCCGTCGGCCGACCTGCTCGAGGAGCTGGCCGACCGCGAACCCGGTCTTAGCCCAACAACCCCGTGCTGACCGCCACAATCAGGAAAACCCCCAACAGCGCGCGGTAGATCACGAACGGCCAGGTGGAGAACCGCTCCAGGAACTTCATCAGGCCCCAGATCGCAAAGAACGCCGACACGCTGGCAACCACCAGCCCGAAGAGCAAATGCGACCAGGCATGGGCCGGCATCTCGGCGTGCAGCAGCACCCACAGTTCCTTCAAACCGGCCAGCGCAATGGCCGGCAGGCCCAGCAGGAAGGAAAAGCGTGCGGCTTCTTCACGCTTGAAGTTGAGAAACAGCGCGGCGGTCAGGGTCGAGCCCGAACGCGATACGCCTGGGATCAACGCGCCGATCTGCGCAATACCCACGATCAAGGCGTCACGCAGGCGCATTTCGCTCACTTCCCGGGTATGGCGAGCCCGCACCTCGGCCACCGCCAGCAACACGGCCATGACCACGCAGGAAATGCCGATCACCATCAAGCCACGCAACGGCGAGTTGCAGGCGTTCAGCGTGGAAGACAGCGCCAGGCCGGCGATGCCGATCGGAATGGTTGCCAGCACAATCGCCACGGCCAACTTGAACCAGCGGTCGTTGTAGTCACCGCGGCGCACCGCGCTGATGCTGCCGGTGGTGACCTGGCGTACATCGCGCCAGAAGTAACTGACCACCGCCGCCAGGGCCGCCAACTGCATCGCAGCGGAAAACGCCGAGCCGGGGTCTTGCCAGCCGAGCAGTGCCGGCACCACACGCATGTGGGCGGTGGACGACACCGGCAAGAGTTCGGTAATGCCCTGGATCACGCCCAGGATGAAGATCTGCAGGTAGTCCAGGGAGGCAAAACCTACGTCAAGGCCAGCGGTACAAACGTTTGTCAAGATAGGTGTCCTTGAATAAAGGGCGGGGTAATTGGCAAAGTTTATTCTAAATGTTTCAGGATTTTGGCCGGGGCTGGATAAATACGCAATCGGTTCAGCCAACAGAAAGGTTGGACAATGTATTGGCCTGCCTGCGGGTTTTGTGAACAATGGCGCCCTGTGTTTTTTCACTGAGAGCCCCATGCCTGAAACCACCGTCGAACTGATCCAGACCGGCCCCGACGAAGCCGAGCTGATCCGCAATCTCTACCAGTACTACGCCTACGAGTCCTCGGACTGGGAGCAGGAAGATGTCGAAGCGGACGGCCGTTTCTACATCCACGACGAACATCTGGCCCGTTACTGGCAAGACCCGCAGTGGAGCGCCAACCTGTTGTTGGTCGATGGCTACATCGCCGGCTTCCTGCTGATCGAAGGCAGCGAGTTGCCGGGCATCGACGCCCTGGAACTGGCCGACCTGTTCATCCTCAAGCGCTATCGCCGCAAAGGCATCGGCCGCGCCATCGCCACCCAGGTGCTGTGCAGCGGCGAGGCCAATTGGCTGCTGCGTTTCTATGACCAGGACGAAGTGGCCCAGGCGTTCTGGCGCAATGTGCTGGATAACCTGCCGCGCCCGGTGCAAACCCTCGAGCTGGACGATGAACCGCAGTTGGTGAGTTACCTGATCACACGGGCAGCGCTGCACTGACAGCAGGGTTGAGCGTCGAGATGCCCGGCGATCAGGCGCGGGTGCTGCCCGAGTGTGTTGCGAACAGCAGCTGCTGCATCGCCTGCGGCGGTTGCCCGAACGCGCGCAGGAACGCCTGGCGCATGCGCTCGCGATCCCCGAAGCCGGTTTCGCGGGCCACCACTTCGACCGGGTGACGGCTGGTTTCCATCAAGGCCCGGGCCGCCTCCACCCGCAGGGACTCGATGGCCTTGGCCGGGGTTTGCCCGGTTTCTTCACGAAACACCCGGCTGAACTGGCGTGGGCTGAGCCGCGCCACATCGGCCAGGGCTTCCACGGACAAGTCATGGGTCAGGTTCTCGCGGGCATAGGCCAGGGCCAGTTGCACGCGGTCGGACTTGGGGTCCAGTTCCAGCAGTGCCGACAATTGCGACTGCTCGCTGCCACGGCGCTGGGCGATCACCAATTTGCGTGCGATACGCCGGGCCAGGTCGCTGCCCAGGTCGTTTTCGACCATGGCCAGCGCCAGGTCCACGCCGGCACTCATGCCGGCGCCGGTCCACACTTGACCATCGACGACAAACAGCTTGTCTTCTTCCAGGTGGATGTGGGGGTAGCGCTTACGGAAGGCTGGGGCGTGAATCCAGTGGGTGGCGGCGCGCTTGTCGTCGAGCAGCCCGGCTTCGGCCAGCACGAAGATGCCCATGCACAGCGAAGCGATCCGTCGCGACTGCGCGGAGGCGCTCTTGACCAGGGCCGGCAAGTTGGCCTCGGGTAATTGGAACTCCAGATAACCGCTGACGATCAACGTGTCATAGCCCTGCGGCCGCATCGGCGTGGTATTGACCGAAAAGCCCTGGGACGTCATCACGGCACCGCCATGCTCCGACACCAGATGGAACTCATAGACCGGCTCGCCCTGGAGCAGGTTTGCACACTCGAACACCGAGGCCAGGCTGAGGCTCAGGGATTGGAAGTTCGGGTAAACCAGCAGCGCGACGCTATGCATCGTGTTTCTCCAGGGGCAGGGGCGAGGGATTGTCGGTGGATGGCGGGCAAACGGCAACTGCCACTGTGGCATGTCCGAAAACCTTGCGGATATGACGTTGTGCGGCAACCACCCGGCTCATAAGCTTCAACCCACAGACATCCCGAGGCACTGAACGATGAAAGTATTGATGGTACTGACCTCTCACGACCAGCTTGGCGATACCGGCAAGAAAACCGGCTTCTGGCTTGAAGAGTTTGCTGCACCCTATTACGTATTCAAAGACGCCGGTGCCGAGGTGGTACTGGCATCCCCGGCCGGTGGCCAGCCGCCGCTGGACCCGGTGAGCGATCAACCGGATGCGCAAACCGAGCAGACGCGCCGTTTTGCGGCGGACCCGGCAGCGCAACAAGCCCTGGCCAGCACCCTACGCCTGGACACGGTCAAGGCCGCAGACTTCGACACGGTGTTCTACCCCGGCGGCCATGGCCCGCTGTGGGATCTGGCTGAGTCGCCGACGTCCATCGCACTGATCGAGTCGTTCGAACGCGCCGGCAAGCCCATCGGTTTTGTCTGCCACGCGCCGGGCGCGCTGCGCCACGTCAAGGCGGTGAGCGGCGAGCCGCTGGTCAAGGGCCGCCGAGTGACCGGTTTCTCCAATTCGGAAGAGGCGGCCGTGGGCCTGACCGACGTGGTGCCGTTTCTGGTTGAAGATGATTTCAAGGCCCTCGGTGGCCACTATGAAAAAGGCGCCGACTGGCAGTCTTTTGTGCTCCAGGACGGTTTGCTGGTCACCGGGCAGAACCCGGCCAGCTCCAGTGATGCGGCCAAGGCCCTGCTGAAACTCACCGCTTAACTCACTCAACCTCTCTATTGAATTGGCGACCCTCAAGGGTCGCCAAGGCTTTCGTTCGTGCTGAATCTGGAATCTTGCTGATGATCCACAGTGTTTTAAATGCCCCGATCAAGTTGGGCAACCACACCTTGAACAACCGCATCGTGCTGCCACCCTTGACGCGCCAACGCAGCGCACAACCCGGCGACATCGCCACCGCGCTGATGGCCGAGTATTACCGCCAGCGCGCCAGCGCCGGTTTCATGATCAGCGAGGGTACGCAGATCGAGCCCAGAGGCCAGGGCTATGCGTGGACGCCGGGTATCTACACCCCGGCGCAGATCGACGGCTGGCGCACCGTCACCGACGCGGTCCATGCCGAAGGCGCGGTGATCTTTGCGCAGTTGTGGCACGTCGGCCGCGTCTCGCATAACGCGCTGCAACCGGATGGCGCCGCTCCGGTTGCGCCGTCCGCCATCGCTGCCCAACAAGCGAAAGCCTTTATTGCCACCGGGCCGGGCACGGGGGAGCTGGTGCAACCGCCCGTACCACGCGCGTTGAGCGTGTTGGAAATCGAGGAACTGGTGGGGCATTACGCCCAGGCCGCCCGCAATGCCCTGGATGCGGGCTTCGATGGGGTGGAGATCCACGCCGCCAATGGTTACCTGGTCAATCAGTTTATCTCCGCCCATGCCAACCAGCGTGACGACGAGTACGGTGGCTCGCTGCACAATCGCTTGCGTTTCCTGCGGGAAATCGTCGAGGCCGTGAGTGCCGTGGTCGGGCCGCAGCGCCTCGGTGTGCGTTTCTCGCCGCTGTTCAGTGGCACGCAGCAGGAGCGGGTGTATATCGGCCTGGTGGAAGACGATCCGCATCACACCTACATCGAAGCGATCAAGGTGCTGGAGGCGTCGGGGGTTGCCTATGTATCAATCGCCGAGGCGGATTGGGACAACGCGCCGGACCTGCCCGACACCTTCCGTGAAGCCGTGCGCAGCACCTTCAGCGGCCGCATCATTTACGCCGGTCGCTACACCGCTGAACGCGGCGCACGGCTGGTCGAAGCGGGCCTGGCGGACCTGATCGCGTTCGGACGTCCGTTCATTGCCAACCCGGACCTGCCGCAGCGGATCTTCAACGGCTGGCCGCTGAATCCGCTGCGGGCTGAAGGCTTGTATGGCGGGACGCAGGCGGGGTACACCGATTACCCGGCCTACGCCGAATAGTCAGGCGACCCGCAACACGATCTTGCCAATATGGTCGCCACCTTCCATCCGCGCATGGGCTTGGGCGGCCTCGGTGTAATCGAACACCTGGTCGATCATCGGCACGCAACGTCCCGCTGACAGCGCCGGCCAGACGTGTTCGCGCAACTGCTCGGCAATCGCGGCTTTCTCTTCGCGGGTGCGCGGGCGCAGCAGCGAGCCGGTGATGTTGGCGCGCTTGGCCAGGATGGTCAGCAGGTCGACGTCATTGGCCTTGCCGCCGCCGAGGAAGCCCAGCATCACCAGGCGGCCGTCCATCGCCAGGGCCTTGAGGTTGTTGTTGAGGTAAGAGGCGCCCATGATGTCGAGCACCACATTCACCCCTTGGCCGCCGGTTTTTTCGGCGATGACCTGAGCGAAATCCTGCTCGCGATAATTGATCGCCTCGGCTCCCAGCTGGGTGATGGCGGCGCATTTGTCGGCGCTGCCGGCGGTGGCAAAGGCCTGGATGCCGAATTCGCGACACAGCATCAACGCGGTGGTGCCGATGCCGCTGGTGCCGCCGTGGATCAAGGCACGCTGGCCCTTGTGCGCACCGCCCAGGCCGAACAGGTTGGCCCACACCGTGAAGAAGGTTTCCGGGATGGCGGCGGCATGAATCCAGTCCATGCCGTCGGGGACCGGCAACGCCTGGCTGGCAGGCACGCTGCAATATTGCGCGTAGCCGCCGCCATTGGTCAGCGCGCACACCTTGTCGCCCAGGGCGTAGGTCGTCACGCCGTCGCCCAGCGCCACCACCTCACCCGCCACTTCAAGGCCAGGAATCGGGCTCATGCCAGGTTTCATCGGGTACTTGCCGGCGCGTTGCAGGGCGTCGGGGCGGTTGACCCCGGCGGCATGCACGCGGATCAGGATTTCGCCGGCGGCCGGGGCGGGCACCGGTGCCGAACGTGGCTTGAGCACCTCGGGGGCGCCAGGGCTGGTGATTTCAATCAACGTCATGTCTTGAGGCAGGGACATCGTGCGATTCCTGTAGTCGTGGACCTATGAAGTGGGACTACCTTACGCGGCCGTTGATTCAATCGGAACCCTTTCATGTGAGCACATGGCTGCAAGCCAATGGGCGGTGGCTGCAAGACAATCGTCCTGGTTTCCCTAGACACGAGGTGCGTATGAACGAATCAAGACATCAGGACATCGGGCTGCTGTTTTTGCGCGTCAGCGGGGCGTTGTTCCTGCTGTGGGTCCATGGTTTGCCGAAGTTGCTGGACTACAGCGCGCAGCTGAAATTGATCGAGGATCCTTTTCACTTGGGCGCCAACCTCACCTTGCTGTTGGCGATCTTCGCCGAGGTGCTGTGCCCGTTGCTGATCATCGCCGGGGTGCTGACCCGCCTGGCGTGCTTGCCGATCCTGGCTGTGCTGCTGATTGCGATGTTGGTGGTGCATCCTGAGTGGACGCTGTTCGAGGGGCAGTTCGGCTGGTTGCTGCTGATCATCTTCACCAGCGTGCTGATCAGTGGGCCGGGCCGTTTGGCGTTGGGTCGGCATTGGGCGTGAATAAAAAGGTCCTGAATAAAAAAGGGCCGGGCAAGCCCTAATGCCAGTCAGTCAAGGCTTAACGCTGTCACTGTGGGAGGGGGCTTGCTCCCGATAGCGGTGGGTCAGTCGATGAACTGCTGACTGGCACACCCTCATCGGGAGCAAGCCCCCTCCCACAAGTTATTCATCGTCCGTTCTATCGCTTGACTGACTGGTATCAGGGTAAGCCCGGCCAAATAAGGAGACGGTGTTTCAACGGTTCAGGAACGCCAGAAGATCTTCATTCAATGTCTGGGCGTGCATAACCCTAATGCCAGTCAGTCAAGGCTTAACGCTGTCGCTGTGGGAGGGGGCTTGCTCCCGATATCGGTG